>CAYVJM010000125.1:0-6942 GCA_964451695.1 uncultured Lentisphaerales bacterium
TAGATGATGCCGTTGACGGCGGGGTGGCTGAACCAGAGGCGGTAGAGGCGTTCGAGGGCGTAGGCCTGGAAGGCGAGGTTGTCGTTGCCGAGGTCCTCGCGCGCGGTCACGGTGATCTCGGAGATGTTGAGCGGCACGCCGAGGCTCGCATGGGTGTCGAGGCAGTCGATGAGGTGCTCTTGGTTGAGCATCCCGTTGGGGTAGTTGGCGAGCATCGCGTCGAAGTCGCGGTCGAACATGTGGTATTGGAGACCGAAGCCGCCGACGCGGTGGCCGGTGCGCATCAGGTTCTCGACGAGCATCGTGGCGGGGGTGTAGCGGTCGCGCAACGGGTTCCAGACGGCGTAGTCGTTGTAGTTGAGGCGGCAGGACTGGGGGAGGTAGCGCTGGGCGATGTCGAAGGCGAAATGCGCGTGCGAAGGCCCGGGAACCCTGGCATGGTCGCGGAAGGTGCTGTTCACGACTTCATTGACGACGTCCCAGTTCTGGATGCGGTCGCCGTAGCGCTCGGCGATCTCGCGGACGCGGCGCTCCCAGCGGTTGGCGAGGAGGGGGTCGTCGGCATCGAGCCAGTCGGGGACGAAAGCGTGCCACACAAGCGGGTGCCCTTTGGGGGTGATGCCGTGCGATTCGCAGAACTCCAGCAGCGCGTCGACAGGCGGGCGGCGGTAGACGAACGGGCTGTCCTTGGCGAAGCGCGGCTTGCCGGGTTCGACTTCGAGATCCGACCAGTAGAAGGGGATGACGGCGAGATTGAAGACGTCGGTGAAGAGCGCTTCGTAGGCTTCGTTTTCGCTGGCGTTCTCGAACTGGCGGTAGACGAAGGCGTTGCAGCCGAAGTCGAAGTCGTGGCGCTTGAGGGTGAAAGCCACCTCGGCACCGGGGATCTTGGCCCCCTTGGCGTCGACAACGGTGAAGGAGGCGGTGCCTTTGCGATGGAGTTCGATGCCGTGTTCGATGCGGGCGTCGACCTCGGGGTGGGGGGTGAGAAGATTGCGAGTGAGTTGTTTGACGGTATCGTTCATGGTGACCTCGGCGTGGGAGTGGCCGACCAGCGTTTCCGGCGATTTCCTGAATCATACGCCATTCCCGGCTCAGTGCGCAAGTCACAACCCCGAGGCATTTTAGGCTTGCTTCGCACGGCGGGATATTCCATCCTATCGGGTGTGCGCCGCGAAGGGCGCGGGTTCCGAACGTTCGAAGGTCTTCCGGGTTTCCACTGCGATATGATTTCCAGACAGAAGGGCGCAGGAGCGCCGAGGGCGGTCTCCTTGCGATGGGTCGCGGCGGCAATGACCCTGGTTGCGTCGGCTCCGCTTCCGGCGGCTTCCGGTCCGTTCCCCGTTCTCGACATCGATCCCGTTTTCGCCACCCAGCTCGTGCGGGCGGTGTCCGCCCATCCCTCGGTGTCGGCCGCGCAGTTGCGCGAGGCGTCTGCCGTTTCGCTGGCCGAGGCGGTCGACTTCGCGTTCAACTCGCCCGCGCTGACGGCCTCGGCCGGGTATGCACAGGGCGCGGGCGACGTGCCTGGCGTTTCGATCGGGCGCGTCGCGCCTGGCGATGCCGCGACGGTCGAGGGCGGCGTGGAAGCCCCCGTGGGCGGGGGTGTTTACGCTGGCGCGGGCGTGGCGGAGCGCGCGCTCGACGAGACGGCGTTTGGCGGGGGGCTGGCCCAGACGGCGCTGGGCGCCCGCATCCGCGTCCCTCTGCTGCGGGACGCCGGATACGGGCTGTACCGGCAAGAATTTTCCAAGCGCCACGCCCTCGCCCTGCGGCGGCGCGGCGAACGCCTGCGCGCCCAGCACGACGTCGCGCGCGCCGCGCTCCTCGCCCTGACGGACCACATCCAGGGGCTGGCGGACTTGAAGGCGGTCGAAAACGCCGCGCTTCGCGCCGAGCGCCTTTGCGAGCAGACGACGGAGCGTTCGCGGATGCAGGACGTTGCCGCCTACCAGGTGTTTCCGACACGGTATGAAGTCGCGCTGCGTCGCGAGGAGGTGCTCGAATCGCGCCAGATGCTCCAGAGCCGGCTCGAGACGCTTCGGGAGCGGCTTGGGCTGCACGTCGCCGGCGCGGCCGCGCCGATCTCCTTGGACGGGACGAACGACGTCGTCGCCGTCGCCGAGGCGGTCGTCCGCAACGGCGTCGTGGCGTTCAACGCCGACGACGTGCTCCGCCGCCATCCGTCCTGCCTCGTCGCCGCGGCGGCCGTCGAGGAGGCCGCCGCGGCGCTGCGCCTTGTCGAGGAGCAGGCGAAGGACTCGCTTGAACTTACCGCCGGCGCCGGCTGGCGCGGCGAATCGGAATCCGGCGTCTTCGGCGACGAATCGCTGACGACGGCGGAGAACGCCGTGCTGGAAGTCGGCATCGCCTGGCGGCGGCCGCTCGACCGTCGCGGGCCTGCTTCGGAGCGGGCCGCCGCGCGGGCGGCGCTGGAGGCGGCGCTGGCGGACGCGGCGGCCGTCGAGAACGAGGTGCTTGCGGCGCTTGCCCGCGCCCAGGCGGAGTACGCCGGGGCATCGGGGCGGCTTGATCTGGCCTCCGAGGCCATCGAGGAGGCTCGCAAGACGCTCGCCTCGGAGGAGGCCCGGTTCAATCTCGGCGAAGGCACCAGCCGCAACGTCCTCGATGCGCAGAAGGATCTGACCACCGCGGTCCGCCGCGGCATCGTCGTGGCCCGTTCGGTCGTCGACGCGCTCGTGGAGCTCTGCCACGCCGCCGGCGTCAATCCGGTGGATCTCGTGGCCGGCGTCGCGCCCGGATCGGCCGGGGCCGAAGCGCCGAAAGCAACACAGGGGGAATGAGCCATGCCGCTTGACACCATCAGAAAGATGTTTTCGAAGGACGAGCCGCCCGAAGTGCCGGTGCCGGACACGCTTGGGGCGATCCCTTCGGATCTGCTTTTCCAGGACACGGACAAGGAGCGCCTCGAGGACGACCTGCGCGTCATCGGCGAAGACACGTCCCTCGAGCGGTCGCAGAAGACGGCGGACAAGGAGGTTCGCTCCGCGGCCGCGTCGTCGCTCAAGCGCCTGCACATCCTTCAGCGCGGCCGTTGCCCGCAATGCGGCGACGCCCTGCGCCAGCACCTCTTCGCGTCGGTGTGCGAGTCCTGCGGGTGGAGCACCTGGTCCACGCCCAAGTCCGGCGGGGTCCGGGTCCACCTTGTCGGCGGCGGCGAACCGATCGCGGGGGATTCGGCCTACGTCGTCAAGGACGGCGTGACGATCGTGCTGCGCGGCGAATCGGTCTATGCGCGGCTTCCGGCGCATGCGGTCCAGTGGGTGGAATACGTGTGGCTCGACGAGGAACTGAAGGAGCGCGAGCGCAATCTTCGCGAGCGCATGGTCATCTCCTGCGGCTGGTGCGCCAAGGAGACGGATCCGGCCAGCGACGGCTTCCACCTGGTCCACGTGGCTTTCGGCGCCACCCAGGAGCGCTATTGCTTTTGCTCGGACGAGTGCTACGAGGCGTTCCGGAAGATGTATCCGGCCCGCATCCACCGCAACTGCTACGAGCGGGACTGCGACGAATGCAACCTCTGCATCAAGCGCTATCGCAGCGAGTCGGGCGGCATGCGAGCCGTTCCGAAGGATTTCCTCAAGCCGAAGAAGGACAAGCAGTAGGAGACGGATTTCACCATGGGCGATCTGCGGACGACAACGGGACAGAAGCCGCCGGAGACGGCGGTTCAACGGAAGAGCAAGCTCAGGCGCGTCCTGCGCATGGGTGCCGCGCTCGCGCTGGCGATCGGCGCGGCGGGCCATTTCATCCACGTGCCCAAGTACGCCTACGCGAACGGGTACGCCACCACGATCGCGTACGCCGAGGTGCGGGCCGCCGCCGAGGGCCGGCTCGCGGAGATTCTCAAGACGTCGGGCGCCGAGGTCCAGGCTGGCGACGTGTTGCTGAGGCTGGAGGACGGTACGGAGCGGGCGGCCTGGGAGGAGGCGAACTCGAAGGTGGCGCAGGGCGAGGCCGAGCTGGCCTTCCGTGAGGCGGAGGCCGCCGATGCGCTGCGCCGCCACACCAACGCCCTCATCGCCGCCGACATCGAGCTGGAGCAGATGAGCAAGACGCTTGAGCTGACCCGGCAGCTTTTCGACAAGTCGCTGACCTCGGGCCGCCAGCTTTCCAACGACGAGTTCGCCGTGCGCCGCGCGGAAGACCGGCTGCGGGCGCTGCGCGAGATCGACATGACCGTGGCCCAGCGCCAGCTCGCGGCGCTGCGCCAGAACGTGGCCGCGCTGCGCGAAGCGGCGAACCGCGCGAAGGCCGCGCTGGATCAGCGCACCGTGCGCGCGCCCATCGCCGGGCGCGTGGTCCGCTACACGTTCTACGTCGGCGAGGTGATCCGCCCCGACATGATCCTCTACGAGGTTTTCGGCGGGGCCGTGGACACGATGAAGCTGCGAATCCCCGAGCGCTACGCCGCGCGCGTGCGCGTCGGCCTCCCGGTTCAGGCCAAGCTAGGCACCCACCGCCGGATCATCCCTCGCCGTTTCCCGGGGCGCGTCGTCGTGCTTCGCGACGTCGTCGAAGGGGACGGCGCGAACAACTACCGCGTCGCCTACTGCGATATCGATCTGCAGGGCGAGGACGTTCCGCCCGGAACGAGCGTCGAGGCGCGCATTCGCATCGGGCGGACGTCCATCTGGATGCACATTCTGGAGCCGTGAGGCGATGACGGGTTTCGAGGCCGTTGCGCTGGACTTCGAGAGCACGGGCGTGGTGGCCGGCCATCCGAACGAGCCTTGGCAGATCGGCATCGCGCCGATCGTAGGCGGGCGGGTCGGGGAGGGGCTTTTCGAGAGCCTGCTGCGCGTGGGCGCCCGTCCGTTCAATCCGCACGCGCCAGGCCGGCACGCGCTGCTCCGCGATCAAATCGCGGCGGCGCCTTCGCTGCACGAATTGTGGCCGCGGATCATGCCGAGGCTTTCCGGGCGGTGCCTCGTCGCCCACAACGCGGGCACCGAGCGCAGCCTGCTGGCGGCGGCGGCGCCCCTGCACGTCTTCGGCCCGTGGATCGATACGCTTCCGCTGGCGCGTGCGGCGTGGCCGGGATTGCCCTCCTACGAGCTGGAGCGCCTGGTGGCGATTTTCGGTCTCGCCGACGGCGTCGCCGGTCTCTGCCCCGGGCGCGCCCCCCACGACGCTCTCTACGACGCCGTCGCCTGCGGGGCTCTGCTCCTGCACCTTCTCCGCCAGCCGGGTTGGGAGACGCTGACCGCCACCGAGCTCGCCGCGATGTCATAGCTTGCAAAACCGCGTCGTTTCGGGTACTCTCTTCGAATCTCAAACGCGAGGAGAAACCCGAGATGAAGAAGCTGAAGAACATCCTTTGCATCGGTGCCGGCTACGTCGGCGGTCCCACGATGGCGATGATCGCCAAGAAGTGTCCGGATCGCCGGGTGACCGTCGTGGACGTCAACGCCGCCCGCATCGCCGCTTGGCAGTCGGATTCGCTTCCCATCTACGAGCCCGGCCTCAAGGAAGTCGTCCAGGCGACGCTCGGCCGCAACCTCTTCTTCTCGACCGACGTCGACAAGGCGATCGCCGAGGCGGACGTGATCTTCGTGGCCGTCAACACGCCGACGAAGACGTTCGGGCAGGGCGCAGGACGCGCGGCCGACCTCCAGTACTGGGAGAAGACGGCCCGCCAGATCAAGGCCTGCGCCAAGCGCGACACGATCGTCGTCGAGAAGTCCACGCTGCCGGTGCGCACGGCCGCTGCGATGCAGCGCGTCCTCTCCTCGGGCGATCCGGGCGTCCACTTCGAAGTCCTTTCCAATCCCGAGTTTCTCGCCGAGGGCACCGCGATCGCCGATCTCGAATGCCCGGACCGCGTGCTGGTCGGCTCGGACGAGACGCCAACCGGCCTCGCCGCGCGCGAGGCGGTGGTGGACATCTACGCCTCCTGGATCCCGCGCGAGCGCATCCTGACGACGAACGTCTGGTCCTCCGAGCTTTCGAAGATCGCCGCGAACGCGTTCCTCGCGCAGCGCATCTCCTCGATCAACGCGCTCAGCGAGCTTTGCGAGAAGACGGGAGCCAACGTCGCGGAGGTCGCCCGCGCAATCGGCGCGGACAGCCGCATCGGCCCCAAGTTTCTCAAAGCGGGCGTCGGCTTCGGCGGCTCCTGCTTCAAGAAGGACATCCTCAACCTCGTCTACATGTGCGAGTCCCAGGGTCTCTCCGAGGCCGCAGACTACTGGCGCTCGGTCGTCGAGATGAACGAGCACCAGCAGGACCGCTTCGTGCGGACGATGCTCGCGGCGATGTTCAACACGGTGGCCGGGAAGCGCATCGCGCTCTTCGGCTTCGCCTTCAAGGCCGACACGTCGGACACCCGCGAGACGCCGGCGCTCACCGTCGCCAAGCTCCTCGCCGAGGAACGCGCCGAGATCGTGGTGTCCGATCCCCACGCCATCGCCAACGCCAAGGTCGATCTCGCGGCGATCCGGGATCGTGTGAGCTTCGAGGACGATCCCTATGCGGCGGCCTGCGGAGCCGACGCCGTAGCCGTGATGACCGATTGGCGCCAATACCGCGAGCTGGACTGGGCCCGCGTCTATGCCGCCATGCGCAAGCCCGCCTTCGTCTTCGACGGCCGCAACTGCCTCGACCACGCCGCGCTCTTCGCCATGGGCTTCCACGTCTACGCCATCGGCATCGAACCCAAATCGCATTTCGAGAGAACCTAGCAGGAGGACGCCGCCATGTGGGACTACACGGACAAGGTGCTGGATCATTTCCACAATCCCCGCAACGTCGGCCGGATCGAGAATCCCGATGGCGTCGGCCAGGTCGGCGCGCTCGCTTGCGGCGACGCGCTCACGCTCATGTTCAAACTCGACGCGGACAAGCGCATCGCGGACGTCAAGTTCCAGACGTTCGGCTGCGCCTCCGCCATCGCGTCTTCCTCGGCGCTCACCGAAATGG
>CAYVJM010000126.1:0-6942 GCA_964451695.1 uncultured Lentisphaerales bacterium
GCCCGTCCGCACGCGACAAGCGGCCCCCGCGCGACGGGAGGGTGTAGTTTACGACGCAGCCTTCGTTTTGCACGATCTTCAGTCGGGTTTCCTGTAGCACGGCGATTCGCTCCGTGTCGAGAAAACAGTAGTCGACCAGTTTACCGCCGTCTTGCCGGACCGGCGCCCAGTCGAAAAACGGCTCCCCCCGTTCTTCGACAAGCGAAACGATGTGCCCGTTGGCGGACACGGTCGGACGTCCGTCCGGCGCGAGCCTCACGACGCCGGCGTCCCCGCCCGTCGGCAACGTCGCCAACTGCATCACCGTGCTTCCGGATGGGATGACGCCGTCGGCCAGGTCGGCTCGGAGGCACGTGACGCATGAGGCGAAGAACAATAAAAAGAACCGGGAAAATGTTTTATTCATGGCGAGACTCCAGAGCTTTCACGACTCGCGCCTTGACGCCGCCAGTCCGCGGCGTTGATCTCGGCCGCATCGAAAACACCCGCCGCCATCGCCGCATTATCCGAGCGACCGGTGATTTCATTCCGGGCGGCTTTCTTTGAGATGGAAATGATTTTCCAGCCAAACGAATGCAGCAGGTTGTCCGCTTGGGCCGAAAGCGCCACCCAGTCCGAGCCCGGCTGCACCGCTTGGTCCACAATTCCGAAAAGCTCGTTGAGGTGGTCCCGGGACGCGTCAGTCAAGTTGTTTCCAAATTCCAAGGTGCGTTTCGCCTGCTTGACGACGGACTCCGCGGCCGAGCCGAGCCGGAGCAGTTCGAGTGCCGTGTCGAAGGCGGCGTCCTTTGCCCCGTCCTTGATGAATTCCACAACCTCCGGCGGTATGCGTTCCTTGGGCGGAAGCGTCCGGGCAGGAGGGGGAAGAGGCAGAAGCCTTGCAGGTGCGGACTTGGCGACAACACGAGGCGGAGGTGCAGGAGGCACGCCCTGGAGCGTCGTCGCGGGTGAAGGCGGCGCGGGCGGATTGACCTTCGACGTGGATGCTCCACCGGAGGCCTGAGACGCCAGATTCGTCTCGGCCCTCGGATCTGGAGCGTTCGAGTCGCCGAAAACAGGGGTTGCCTGCGCCGCCTGCTTTGCCAGCAGTGGCGGGAGCCCCGATCCCTTCTTCTTGCTCGACACGATCATGCCGAACTCACGGAGATTGGCCTCATCCTGCACCTGCCAGTTGACGCGGGCCTCCTCCGCCGCCTTCCGAAGCCGCTCCTGACGTCTTCGCTCCGCGGCAGCCGCTTCCTCCGCCGCACGCCGCGCCGCTTCTTGCTGCGCCGCCGTGCCCTGCTCGATGCCTTGAATGATGCCCAGCATCATGGAGCCGGCAATGTACTGCCCCATTTCCGTCGAATTGCGCGGCGTCGGCAGCCCTGTCATCCCCCCGCCCGTGCCCCCGCCGCTGCAATACGGACACGCGGTTGGTCTTGGTCGGCCGCTGTCGCTATCCCAGGCCCTTTTCCCGCACTTGCTGCAATTCCAGATGTCCGACTGCGCGAACACGGAAAGGGTATTCGCCGTCATGCAGAACAGCACGAGGAGAAAACGCAGAGAACATCGATTCATGCCACACCTCCATTCACGACTGCATCAGCAAGTTCTTGATCTCGGAAAGGACGCTCATGTAGGCCTGGACGTCTGTGGCTTTCCGCCTGAAGCCCGCCGCGTCCTGTCCCTGCCGAACGGCGTCTTCGGCCTGGCTGTTCAAGCCGACAACGTACTTCTGCGCCTCCACGAGCCGCTGTTCGACCGCGTTGAGCACCGCCACGCGGTCGGCAACCGGAGCCTGAACGGCGAGTTGCGGAACTTCGGTGTTCTTGGCGGCGATGAGCGCCCGCGTCATCGCGGCGACAAGCGCGTCGTCGTCCAGCGTCCCCGCGCCACCGGCATCCGGGTCGGCAAGCGCCAGCAACTGCCGGATCGACGGTGTGATGCTTCGCGCCTCCATGACAATGCTTTCTTTCTCATAGTGAACCGAAACCTCTGTAAAATACGGCGGTTTGCGCATCAGCATCGGCGAATACGTACCGTCCGGATTGGACGGGAAGACGAGATCGTCAAGCGGATTCCAGTCCGAATAGGTCGGTCTTGCCGTGAAGATGCAGATATGCAGTTGGCCGTTGATCGTCACGGGCCAAAGCCAGAGCGTACGCCCGTTGACATCTGCCGTCTGGAGCCATGTACGGCGTTCCCGGTAGAGATCCTCGGCTTCCGCCTTGGGGATGGAGCGGAGCTGCTGAAACACCGACTCGCCCAAGGAGTCGTAGGTCAGCCGCTCGCCGGTCTGCCGCACATTCTGTTTGAACGACTCGCTGTCGACGCCGATTCGACGCGGCACGTCAGAAAACCCGGGGACGGGAATCAGGCCAAGGGGGGTGTAGAGCGTCCCCCATCCCGCGTCATGCCTTGAAAATGATGTGGGAGAGGGCGAAGACCCGCAAGGCGACTCCGCGTTGACCGTGTATCGCGTCGCCCGCCCCTCGGGACTGGGAAGCACGCCTAGGGCCGAGGGGATGATTCCGGGATAGATGAAGCAGTCGAAGTCCGACGAATGGGCTCTGTCGATCTTGACCGTGACGGGAATGGAACGGATGTCGTCTGCGAAAACGGAGGGTAAATTCTCCACGCTGGTTCGAATCAACGCCTGCAACTTCTCCCCCTCCAAATTCGGCGCTGTCGTGACCGGGCACGGGAGCGTGCTGTAGCTGTATTCGGGGACGGGGCGCTTCTCCGAGACTTTCGCCTGATGGATGCAGAACCTCGCCTCGCCGAAGATCGGCCCCGGGTCGGGCTGGGGCTTCAGCGTCGTCGTGAACCGCACGGATGCGCAGCCGCTCAACATCCCGGAAAGGGCGAACAGCAACAAACCGTTTTCAACGAACTTTTTCATGGGCTTTCCTTTGAACTTCGTTACGACTGCATCAGCAAGTTCTTGATTTCGGCGAGCACGCTCATGTACGCCTGGATGCGGGCGGTCTTCTGCCGGAAGTCCGCAGCGTTTTGTCCCTGCCGGACGGCGTCCTCGGCACGCCCGTTAAGGACGACGAGATGCTGCTGCGCCTCCAGCAGGCGCTGTTCGATGGCATTCAATATCGCCACGCGCTTGTCAACAGAGGCCTGGACAACGAGCATCGGCAATTCGGTGTTCTTCGCACAGACCAGCGCCGGCGTGACTGCCGCAATCAGTGCGTCATCTTCGAGTGCGGCCGCACCACTGGCGCGCGGCTTCACAATCTCCAGTAACTGCGACAGCGTCGGCGTTACGGCCCGCGCTTCGGCAACGGCCTGTCCTTTCTCACGCCGCACGGATATCTCGGTGAAATACGGCGGTGTGCGCATGAGGACGGGAGAGTAAACGCCGTCCGGATTGGGGATGAAAACGAGGGTGTCTAACGTATTCGGATTCGCGTAGGTCGGTCGGGACGGAGACACCCGGACATGCAGCGTGCCATTGATAACACCCTGCCACAGCCAGAACGTCTGGCCATGGACCGAAGCGTTTTGCAGGCGAGCCTGGCGCTGTTGCAGGACCTGGTCGATCGCGCCGCGATCTAGCGTCGAGACCAATAGCCGCAACGCTTCCGAGAGCGAGCTGTAGGTTAGCTCCTTCCCTGTATTGGCAACATCTCCCGGCATGGTCGCGCCCACCCAGGCCCGTCGCGGGATGGAGGAACGACCCACGACGGGAAACAGCCCCAGAGGATGGATAAGGGTAGTCCACGCGGCATCGCGTCGGGTGAACGCCACGGACTCCGCCCTGACAGTCGGCACGGGAGCATCCACCGTCACCGTATAGGCGCTTGAACGGCCCTCGTAGACCGGCAGAAAGCCGAGCAGTCCGGGAAAGATAAACAACAGAAAATCGGGGGTGGTGTCGTTGATGCGATCGACCTTGACCGTCAGGGGGATCGACAGAATATCGTCCGAGAAGACCGAGGGATACAGCTTCTGGGACGTCGTTCGAAGAGCAGCAACCTCGTCCGGCTTGAACGCCGGTGCCGCAGTCATCGGTCCTGCCGCCATGATAAAGCCATACGCCCAAGGCGGAATGTTTTCCTTGACCTTGACTTCGCTGATGCAGAACCTCGCCTCACCGAAGACCGGCCCCGGGTCTGGCTGGGGCTTCAGCGTGGTCGAGAACCGCATGGACGAACAGCCGTTGGCCAACAGGGCAAACGCGAACAAAACACAAATCCGCAATGTCGATGATTTCATGCAAACATCCTCCAATGCGTACGAATAGCTGACTTTGGAATATAGTATTAAGTAAAACGAATGACAATGAAAAACGGGTGCTTTCTACAGCGTTCTACGGCTCGTATGTCGTCTTTGAATTGGACGAGGCGTATCGTCACGCCTTCGTCTGCGGACCCGACACCGGGTATCTGTGGCTCCTGTCTCGCACGCCGGAGGCCGATCCCAAGCTGATCGAAACGTTCGTCGAGCAGGCGAAGGCGCGAGGGTTCGACACGGAGAAGCTGATTTTCCCGCGGCACTGACACCGTGCTTCCCGCCCGGCGTGCGGAATCCGTCGCGCCCTCGACCCTCCACGTGGCGGGGGCGCCGGATCCGCCCTCGGACGTCGGTTAGGCGAGGCCGTTCTTTTCGCGGAGCATGCGGTGGTACTCCTGAATGCTGCAGACGCTGATGCGGCCGGCGTCGAGGTTGCTTTGGAGACCGTCGATCGCCGAAGCGAGGCCGTTGAGCGTCGTCGTGATGGGCACGCCCGCGGCTACCGCTCCGGAGCGCATGCGGATCTCGTCGAGCATCGACTGCGGGCCCGACTCGGGCGTGTTGACGATCCACTTGATCTTGCCTTCCTTGATCAGATCGAGGATGTTCGGTCGTCCGTACGAGATGCGGTAGACGCCCGTGCAGCGGAATCCGTTGTCGTAGAGCATCGTCGCCGTGCCGCGCGTGGCGTACAGCTCGAAACCGAGCGCGACGAGCTGGCGCACGAGGGGCAGCGCGGGGCGCTTGTCCGAATCTTTGAACGACACGAGGACGCCGGACTTTTCGGGGATCGCATTGCCCGCCGCCATCTGGCTCTTCAGATACGCCTGGCCGACGGTCAGATCGATGCCCATGACTTCGCCCGTGGACTTCATCTCCGGCGAGAGCGTGACGTCGATGCCGGGGAATTTGACGAACGGGAAGACGGCCTCCTTGAAGGCCGTGTAGGGCAGGCGCACTTCCCGCGTGAACTTCAACTCCTGAAGCGTCCTGCCCACCATGCAGAGCGTGGCGTACTTGGCGAGCGGGATCGACGTGGCCTTGCCGGCGAATGGCACCGTGCGCGAAGCGCGGGGATTGACCTCGATGATGTAGACATCGTCGCCGTGGACCGCGAACTGGATGTTCATCAGTCCACGGACATGAAGCGCCTTGGCGAGGGCGTGCGCATGGCGGCGCACGGTCTCGAGCGCCGCCGGCTTGAGCGTGCGCGTCGGGATCGAGCAGGCGGAGTCGCCGGAGTGGATGCCGGCCAGCTCGACGTGCTCCATGATCGCGCCGATGACGGATGTCTCGCCGTCGGAAATGCAGTCGACGTCGAGTTCCGTGGCGTCCTCGAGGAAGTGGTCGATGAGGATCGGCTTGCCGTCGCTCGCGGCGGAGGCGGCTTCGGCGAAGCGGCGCAGGTCGTCCTCCTTGTGGACGATGACCATGGCGCGGCCGCCGAGGACGAAGGAGGGGCGGACGAGGAGCGGGTAGCCGATCTGCGAGGCGATGGCGACGGCCTCGTCGGCGTCTTTCGCGATGCCGCTGGGGGGCTGCAGGATGCCGAGGCGGTCGGCCATGCGCTTGAACGTGTCGCGGTCCTCGGCGGCGTCGATGTCGTCGGGGTCGGTGCCGATGACATTGACGCCGGCGCGCTTGAGCTTCTGGGCGAGGTTGAGAGGCGTCTGACCGCCGAACTGGACGATGACGCCGGCGCACTGTTCGCGTTCGTAGATGTCGAGCACGTCCTCCAGCGTGAGCGGCTCGAAGTAGAGCTTGTCGCTCGTGTCGTAGTCGGTCGAGACGGTCTCGGGGTTGCTGTTGAGCATGATCGACTCGAAGCCGGCCTCGCGCAGCGCGAAGGAGGCGTGGACGCAGCAGTAGTCGAATTCGATGCCCTGGCCGATGCGGTTGGGGCCGCCGCCGAGGATCATGATGCGCTTCCGGCCGCTGGAGTCGCGGACCGGCTCGTCATGGCCGGCGTAGGAGGAGTAGTAGTAGGGCGTGATGGCGGCGAACTCGCCGGCGCACGTGTCCACCGTGCCGAAGCCGGGGAGGATGCCGAGACGTTTGCGCATCGCGCGTGTCTCCAGCTCGTCCATCGCGAGCAGGTGTCCAATCTGGCGGTCGGAGAAGCCCTTGCGCTTGGCGATGCGGAGGGAGTCCGCGTCGGGCGCGATGCGCTTCTCGGTCTGGACGAGGTCTTCGAGCTTGCGCAGGAAGAAGGGGTCGATCGCGGTGAGTTCGAAGAGGCGCTCGACGGAGAGGCCGCGGGCGAGGCCTTCGTGGACGGCGAAAATGCGTTCGGCGGATGGACGGGCGATCTCGGCCTCGAGCGCGGCGGCGTCGAGACGCTGCCACGGGCCGTCGCGGCCGTCCGCGCCGAAGCCGGCGCGGCCGGTCTCGAGGGAGCGCAGGGCTTTCTGGAAGGACTCCTGGAACGTGCGGCCGATGGCCATGGCCTCGCCGACGGACTTCATCTGAGTGCCGAGCGTCGTGTTGGCTCCGGGGAATTTCTCGAAGTTGAAACGCGGGATCTTGGTGACGACGTAGTCGAGGGCGGGCTCGAAGCAGGCGGGCGTGGCGCGGGTGATGTCGTTGCGCAGCTCGTCGAGGGAGTAGCCGACGGCGAGGAGGGCGGCGATCTTGGCGATGGGGAAGCCGGTCGCCTTCGAGGCGAGGGCGGAGGACCGCGAGACGCGCGGGTTCATCTCGATGATGATGCGGCGG
>CAYVJM010000127.1:0-6842 GCA_964451695.1 uncultured Lentisphaerales bacterium
CTCACCGCGCTCATGGATCTCGAATCCCAGGGCGTCGACGCGATCGTCATGGACCTGCTCGTGGCCAACGACAACATCCGCCGTTCAGGCAAGCCCTTCCGCATCCTCGACGAGACGCTCTCGCCCGAGACGTTCGGCGTGGGCTTCCGCCTCGGCGACGACGCGCTGATGAACGAGGTCTGGGGGGCCCTGAAGGCGATGCAGGCGGACGGCACGGTCTCGAAGCTCGCCGAGAAGTGGTTCGGCGCCGACATTTCGGCGATCGGGAAGGCCGAGTAGCCGGCGCGTCCCGGCCATTCCCCACATGCCATGATCGCGGAGGCGGTGCAGAGCTGGGCGGCGGCGGCGACGGCATGGGCCGCCGGGCTGCGGCCCCTGTTCGCGCCGCTTTTGCAGGGCACGCTCGTTTCCATCGAGCTGTTCTTCCTGACGCTGCTCTTCGCGGTCCCCCTGGCGCTGCCCGTGGCGCTCGGGCGCATGTCGCGGTGGCGTCCGCTCCGCCGCATCGTCAACGCCTACCTGCTCGTCATGCGCGGCACGCCGCTCATCCTGCAGATCCTGTTCGTCTACTTCGCGCCCTACTACCTCTTCAAGGCCACGCCGTTTTCGCGGTTCGTGGCGGTCGTCGTCGCGTTCGTGGCGAACTACGCCGCCTACTTCGCCGAGATCTACCGCGGCGGCATCGAGGCGATTCCGCGCGGCCAGCACGAGGCGGCCAAGGTGCTGGGGTTCACGCCGTGCCAGACCTTCCAGCGCATCGTCCTTCCGCAGGTCGTCAAGCGCATCGTGCCGGCCTCCGCCAACGAAGTCATCACGCTCGTCAAGGACACGGCGCTGGCGCAGACCATCGGCGTCGCGGAGCTCTTCCGCGAGGCGCAGACCCTCTCCGCGCGCCAATTCTCCGTCCTGCCGATTTTCGTCGCCGGCGCCTTCTACTTCGTCATGAACTGGGTCGTCTCCGTCTCCTTCGAGAAGCTGGAGCGGCGTCTCGACTACTACCGGTGAGCGCCATGGAAGCCCCATCCGAGGTCATCTGCGTCTCCAACCTCTCGAAGTCGTTCGGGGGGCTTCCAGTGCTCCGCGACATTTCGTTCGCCGTGCGCCGCGGCGAGGTCGTCTCGGTGATCGGCCCATCGGGCTCCGGCAAGTCCACGCTGCTTCGCTGCGTCACCGGGCTGGAGGCGGCGGACGGCGGGACGATCAGCGTGGACGGCGAGGATCTCGTGCGCGACGGCCGCCATGCCGGGCGCGCGGCGCAGCGCCGCATCGGGCTCAAGCTCGGGCTTGTCTTCCAGAATTTCAACCTCTTTCCCCATTTCTCGGTGCTGCGCAACCTGACCGAGGCGCAGATCCACGTGCTGAAGCGTCCGCGTGCCGAGGCGGAGCGGCGCGCCCGCGAACTGCTCGCGAAGATGGGCCTCCCGGACAAGGAGCGCGCCTATCCCTTCGAACTCTCCGGCGGGCAGCAGCAGCGCGTCTCGATCGCCCGCGCGATGGCCCTCGACCCCGAAGTGCTGTTTTTCGACGAGCCGACCAGCGCGCTCGATCCCGAGCTGACGGGCGAGATCCTCGCCGTCATCCGAGCCCTCGCCCGCGAACACATGACGATGGTGATCGTCACCCACGAGATGGCCTTCGCCCGCGACGTCGCCGACCGGGTGGCCTTCATGGACGGCGGCGTGATCATCGAGTCGGGCCCCGCCGCCGAGGTCATCGGCGCGCCCCGCAACGAGCGCACGCGCGCCTTCCTGAGCCGGTTCAGCGGATGATTTCCGCCTCGGTCCCCTACGATTGTCTCCCCGTCCCCCGGATCCTCTCCATGAAAGCAAAAGCCCCCGCCACTTCGAAGCCAGCCTCCCGTCGCCCCGTGATCGAGAACATCAACATCAAGTCGATCGAGGTGCTCGCCACGCCCAACGCCTTGCATCGGGAGATCCCGCTCAGCGCGAAGGCACAGCGGACCGTCGGCGCCGCGCGCCGCACGATCGCCGCCATTCTCGACGGCGCGGATCCTCGCAAGCTCGCCATCGTCGGCCCCTGCTCGATCCACAACCTCGAAGCCGGGGTGGAATACGCCACCCGGCTGAAGCGCCTCGCGGAGGAATTCGACGACACCCTCTTCGTCGTCATGCGCGTCTACTTCGAGAAGCCCCGCTCCGTCCTCGGCTGGAAGGGTCTCGTCAACGACCCCTATCTGGACGACACGTTCCGGATGGAGGACGGCCTTCGCATGGCCCGCGGCTTCCTGCTGCGCCTCGCCGAGTTCGGCCTCCCAGCCGCCACCGAGGTGCTCGACACGCTCACACCGCAGTACCTGGGCGACCTCTTCGCCTGGTCGGCCATCGGCGCGCGCACCGCGGAGTCCCAGACCCATCGCGAAATCGCCAGCGGCATCTCCACCCCCGTCGGCTTCAAGAACGCCACGGATGGCTCCCTCGAGGCCGCCATCAACGGCATCAGGACGGCCGCCGGCGAGCACCATTTCCTCGGCGTCACCGGCGACGGCCTGCCCGCCATTTTCGGCACCGCCGGCAATCCCCACGCCCACATCGTCCTGCGCGGTGGCGCGCGCGCCAACTACGATTCGGCCAGCATCGCCGAGTGCGAGGACGCCCTCGAGGCCGCCGGCCTCCCCGCCCAGATCGTGGTGGACTGCAGCCATGCCAACTCCCGCAAGAAGCCCGAGCGCCAGGGGCTCGTCCTGCGCGACCTGCTTTCCCAGATCGAAAACGGCAACCGCTCCATTCGCGGCTTCATGCTCGAAAGCTTCCTCGAATGGGGCAGCCAGCCGATTCCCGCAGACCGTTCCCGACTCCGTCCCGGCCTGTCCGTGACCGATCCCTGCATCGACTGGGACACCACGGAGTCGCTCCTGCGCGAGGCCGCCCGCCGCCTCGCCAGGTGATCGGGTCCCGGATTTCCTTGCCCGCTATGCTCGGCTCATGCCCGACTTGACGGACACGCCGGGGATTCGTCCGAGTTTGCCGGCGAGGGCGCCGACCTCGTCCGTGGTCGCGTCCACGACGAGCGTGATGACCGAGAGGTTGCGCTCGCGGTACGGAATGCCCACGCGCGCCACGAGGATGTGAGCCATCTCGGAAATCGCCGCATTCACCGCCGCGCCGCTGCGCTCGCGGTCTTCGACGATGATCCCCACGAACCCCACGCGCTTGTCGCCATCAGCGTGCATCGGCACCTCCCGGCGCGGCCGTCGGCCGCTCCACGCGCCCCATGAAGAGGATCACGCCCGTCGTCCGCTCGCGGATCGCGAAGAGGAACGGTCGGTCCGCCACGAAATCGAACTCGGGCGGGGGCGGCATCGCCAGGCGCCACATCATCGCGGCGGTGGCCGCAGCCGCCTCGGTGCCCTCCTCGTCCACATCCACGCGCACCTCCTGCAGGACGTGGCTGATGCGCAGCGGAACGTCGGCGATTCCCGGAAATTCCGCCTGCGCGGAGAAGGCCGCGCCCATGCCGAGGTTCACGAGGGGTTCGTGGAGTTCGAGCGCGCTTTTCACGCTGAACTTCGGGAGCGCTACGCCGGTTTGCAGGAGCTCGGCCGAGCGGTCGGCCTCTTCGAGCAGTCCGTGTCCGAGGCGGCGGGTCAGCGGCTCCAGCCCGGCGGACGCGTCGGGGAGCAGGACGATCATCTCGGCCGTTTCGCGCCAGTAGGGGAGGTACAGCGCAGCGTAGCCCGTGCCGCGGGCGACGCGGTAGGCGCTCGTGCGGCGCATGAACGGCACCTCGATGTCGCCGCCCGGCGCATGGAACGTGCGCGCCGCCGTCTCGCCGCGCTTGAAGGGTTCGAGCCACTTCGCCTTGAAGTGGAGCGTGTTCACGAGGACCAGCTCGGTGTCCGGCGCAAGCGGGGGCGGGATCAGCTCGGGGATCATGCCGGCCGTCTTGTCCTTGATGAAGGCGTTGATGCGCGTGCGGCCGGATTCGTCCATCGCGACGGGGATGACATCGGCGTCGAAGCCGCGATGGGCGGTGTCGATGAAGGCCCGTTCGAGCTTCAGCCCCGTCTTGGGCCAGAGGGAATTGCTGAACGCGAGCTTGATGCCGTCGTCGGCGCCGGCGGCGACGAGCGCGCGGTTGATTTTCTGGAAGACGCCGGCGACTTCGACGCCGCGGTCGTCGAGGGCGAGGGCGGCGGCCATGCCGCGGGCTGTTTCATTCGTCGCGCCCGTGTAGGCGAGGGCGAGGACCGAGGCGGCGCCGTAGGGCGAGATCGCGACGTCGCCGGCGGCGGGCGCGGCGGCGCGGAAGAGCGCGCCGGCGAAGGCGTCGTGGCGCCACTGGGGCCCGCCGAGCAGTCGCGTCGCCGCGATCGCGCCGCCACCGAGGAGCAACTGGGTCGTGCAGCCGGAGACGGCGAGCGCCCCGGCCAGAACGCCGACGACTCTCATCCCAAGACGGTGGTTCATGGCGGGCTCCTTCGCGCCGTGCGCGCGGCTACAGGTAGCCGTTCTGCTTGTACCAGTCGTAGGCGAGGCGCAACCCCTCGTCGAGGCCGACCTTGGGCTCGTAGCCGAGTTCGCGCCGCGCCTTGTCGATCTTGAAACCGCGGTTCTGGCGGTACCAGTCCACGCGGCGCGGGAAGAGGGGCGGCTCGAAGGGCAGCAGCTTGAAGAGCCCGGCCACCACGAAGGAGAGCCAGTACATCGGGTAGAACGGCAGGTGGATCATGCGGCACTTCACGCCCATGATGTCGGCGATCTTCTGCACGATCTCCTTGATGCGGAAATACTCGCCGTCGGCGATGAGGTACGTCTGCCCCTTCGACTCGGGGCGCTGGACGGCCAGCGTGAAGGCGTCGCAGAAGTTCTCGACGTACACGGGGTGGTAGAACGCGGTGCCGGGGCCGAAGAACGGGAACCAGCCCTTCTTGACCTGCTTGTAGAGCATGAGGAAGCGGCCGGGGTCGCCGGGCCCGTAGAGCGCGGTGGGCCTCAGGATCGTGATGTCCATGCCCTTGTCCATGAAGGCGTGGGCCACCTTCTCGCCCTCGTATTTCGTGTACTGGTAGTAGTCCTCGGGCTTGATCGGGGAGTTCTCGTCGCCGGGGACGGGCGGGTTCCGGGCGAGGCTTTCGATGTTGCCGTGGACGCCCTGGGTGCTGCAGTAGACGACCTTCTTCACGCCCGCTTCGCGGCAGATCTCCAGCAGCGAGCTCATCGCGTTGATGTTCGTGTTGTCGTATTCCGACTTGGGCACGTTGATTTTGCGGAAGGCGGCGGCGAGGTGGTAGACGATGTCACAGCCCTCGACCGCGCGCTTGAGCGCGGCGGCGTCCGTGACCGAGCCCAGGATCACCTCCGCCCCGAGCTTCTTGAGCTCGTCGAGCATGATGCCTTCCTGATTGTCGAGCACGACGGCCTTGCTGCCTTCGCGCAGGACGTGCTTGACCAGATGGCTCCCTGTGAAGCCCGTTCCGCCCGTGATGAGAATCTTCATCGCCTCGTCTCCCGTGCTTGTCCTACTTGTTCGTTGAAACCCGCTCCGCGCGCGCCATGCGCACAATCACCGGCGTGCCCCACAGTCGCGTGAGCCCGAGCGCGCGGCAGAGTCCCTCCGCCGCCGCCGAGACCCCTCGGCACTTGAGCGCGCGGTGCACGACCATCGGCAGGAAGAACTGGGCGAAGCGCCCTGTTTCCGCGAAGTCGGCCGCTGCAAACGCGCGGCGGACCTCTTCGTGCCGGAAGAGCCGCCACGTGCGCGTGTTCTTCTCGAATTTCTTCTTGGCGCCGAAGAGCGCCGGCGCGGCGGCGTTGAGACTCTGCCCCGTCGGGTAGTCCGTGATCACCGGACCCCGCGACACGCGGCACATCTCCGCCACCAGCTTCTCCCATTGCCCGCAGTGCGTGAGCATCCGCACCGCCACGACCGCGTCGAAGTTGCGATCCGGATAGGGCAGCGCGACGACGTCGCCCACCTCGAACCCGCATGCCCCGGAATCCACGAGGTCCGCGATGCGGTGGCGGCATTCCGGCGCGCTGGAGATCACGTGGACGTGGTAGCCGGCGCGGCAGAGCGGCCCGGCAAGCTGCCCGTGCCCGCCGCCCACGTCCAGGACGGTCCCCCCGCGCGGCACGGTTCCCTCGATCAGCCGGAGCACGCCGCGCTCCTGCACGGAGAGCATCCAGGCGCCGACCGCGCCGCGGAAGCGCGTGGCATAGTCATCGTTGGATGTCGCGATGTCGGCCGTCTCGGAATAGGGCGAGGCGGTCGGCGCGACGTCTTCGGGCTGACGGGTTTCAGTCATGTATGCACAAGTCTATCCTGCCCGCCGCCGGCTTGTCCAGCGGTTTTCGTGTCGGGACGGTAGGGGACGGTAGGGTTCGTGAAGCCAGGTGGGGCGCAGCCGTCCCGGCAAGCCGTGTCGCCATAATCTTGAATTCGTTTCAAGATTACAAACAATCGGGGGCGGGGTTCCGACGCAGGCGCACTCGCCGCCGGCGCACGCGGAGATTGCGCGACTGCTATTTTGTTACAGAAGTGGGATGGCGAGGGTTTATGGATGTTACGATATTGTAACGGAAAGGCGGGGGAGGGCGGCCGACATGAGGCCGAAATGCTGAAGGGTGAATAAGATACAAGCATCTGCAATGCAATAATTTGATGCGATGCCTACAGCCCAGGCCGACGGCGGTGGCATGACGGGTGCTAATGACATCGGGACGAATACCCATTGAAAGTGAACCGATTCAGGAGCATGCACATGCAAGACGCCGGCGCCCGGCAGCGGGCCCTGCTGGACCTCCCGCAGGACCAGGGACTGTACAGTTTCAGAAACGAGCACGACGCGTGCGGCGTCGGCCTGGTCGCCCATCTGGACAACC
>CAYVJM010000128.1:0-1967 GCA_964451695.1 uncultured Lentisphaerales bacterium
CGTTCTCGGGCATGATGAGCACGACGTTGTCGCGAACGCGGTACTTGAGGTTCGCGAGCTCCATGATCATGTCGAGGGCGCCGAGGAGGGTGACGTAGCGCGTGTTGATCGTGATGGGCGGGACGCCGCCGGTCGCGGCGGGCGTGGCCGCAGGCGGGTTGCCCCAGTCGTCGGTCGGAGCGGCTTCGACGGGCGCGGTGAAGCCGGAGGCGTCGAGCTTGAGCACGATGTTGACGCCGCGCTGCTCGGGCGGAAGATCCTGCTTGTCGAATTCGCGGGAGGCCTCGGTGAGGAAGTTCACGATGTCCGTGATGTTGGCCTGGCGGAAGTCGATCTCGGGAATCGTGATGCCCTTCATCTTCTCGATGATCTTCATCTCGTCGGTGGTGACGAGGGGCTCGCCGTTTCCGCGCGGATCAACCTTGACTTCGCTGACGGAGTAGTCGCGTCCATACGTGCGGGCGCTCCAAGCCTTGGTGACGTCCTTGATCATCTCCTCGCGGGAGGTGATGCGCTCGTTGTCGACGTACTTGTGCTCGGCGATGCTCACTTTGCGGAGCATGTCGACGGCGTCGCGCTCCCAGGGATAGTCCTTGAGGATCAGCTCCACGGTCTCGCGGCACTTCGCGTACTCGCCGGTGCCGTAGAATTCGCGGGCGATCTTCATCCGGTTGGCGATGCTGGCGCGATCCTTCCGGTACTCAGGCTGGACCCAGCGCTTTTCGCGGGGCGGCGGCGGCGGAATGGGTGGATTCGCCTGGAACTCCTTGATTTCGACGATGAGCTTCTCGGCCTTGGGATGGCCCATCCGCTTCGACTCGTTGGCGGACTTCTCCGCCTCGTCGAGGTTGTTGTTGGCCTTCTGTTCGAGGGCCAGGCGATAGTAGGTCTCGGAAAGCTGCCGCTCGGCTTCGCGGCGCGTCGCCAGTGTGGCATCGCGCTCGGGCAGGTACTTGATGGCCTCCTTGAACTTATCGGAGGCCTTCGTCCAATTCCCCACCTGGAAGGCAAGCACCCCCTGCTCAAGGCAGTCGCGCCCATGCTCTTCGAACAGCAGGCGACGGGCCGCTTCGAGGGTGGCCAGCTCGGAAACCGTCTTCTCGATCCCGTCTGCGGACTCGGAGGAAACCGCCGCGACAGGAGCCTCCGCGACGGGCTGGGCGGCGACTTCGGCGACAGGCGCTTCCGCGACGGGCTCGGCAGCGACTTCGGCGACAGGCGCTTCGACGACGGGCTCGGCAGCGACTTCGGCGACAGGCGCTTCGACGACGGGCTCGGCGGCCACTTCGACGGCAGGCTCGACAACGGCTTCGACGACAGGCTCGGCGGCGACTTCGGAGACAGGCGCTTCGACGACGGGCTCGGCGGCGACTTCGGCGACAGGCGCTTCGACGACGGGCTGGGCAGCGACTTCGGCGACAGGCGCTTCGACGACGGGCTCGGCGGCCACTTCGACGACAGGCTCGGCCACGGCTTCGACGACGGGCTCGGCGGCCACTTCGACGGCAGGCTCGGCCACGGCTTCGACGACGGGTTCGGCCACGGCTTCAACGACCGGCTCGGCAACGGCGGGTGTCTCCACGACGGCTTCGTTGGCGGGATCGCCCAGCGCTTCAAGCGCGGCGGGGGCTTCCACAGCGGCGGGAGCTTCCACGACAGCGGGGGTCTCCACGACAGCGGGGGCTTCCACGACGGCGGGGGCCTCCACGACAGCGGGGGCTTCCACGACGGCGGGGGCTTCCACAGCGGCGGGAGCTTCCACGACAGCGGGGGTCTCCACGACAGCGGGGGCTTCCACGACGGCGGGGGCCTCCACGACAGCGGGGGCTTCCACGACGGCGGGGGCTTCCACAGCGGCGGGAGCTTCCACGACAGCGGGGGTCTCCACGACGGCGGCCGGGATTTCCGCAACGGCTTCGGTTACGACGGCGGGCGCGGCTTCGGCAACGGGCGCGGCTTCAGTCGGG
>CAYVJM010000128.1:1977-6835 GCA_964451695.1 uncultured Lentisphaerales bacterium
GTTTGTGACCGCGGCCTCGGTATTCGACTTGATGTCCTCTTCGAGACCGAGGTCGATGTCGAGATCCTGGATGCCAAGTTGCTTGGCATTCAGAACTGCCTTCGGGCCTTCGCCCAGAGAATAAACTGCACACATGGCCGTGGCAATCACGGCGCAAACGCTAATGGCCTTGTTAACTTTCATCGTTGAGGCTACTCCTTGAAGAAATTGCAGTCGGTTTGGGGCTTGGGCGAACTCGCCGGAATCACCTGGGGGGGATTTTGATGTCCCTATTCGTGGAGGTCTGCCGAATCAGTACAGACCCCGTCGTGGAGTCCCTGTCCTTGGCAATTCGGACGACCGTGTAGGTTTCGCCGTCGAATGTAAAGTTTTCGCGATCCTTGACCGCGATGGGGGTGAGGTCCGGGTCTTTCAGGCAGACGAGGGTCACTTCGGAGGTGTTCCAGACGGCGCCGCCGTTTTCGACGAGCTCGACCGATTCGGTTCCCTTGGCCAGGTGCAGGACGGCCACGGCGACCTCGCGGTCGGGGAGCCCCGTTTTCTTCACGATGGTCATGCGGTTGGTGGCGGAGGCGACGATCCAGCCGGACTTGCCGATTTCGCCGCCGACGCGGACGAAGTAGGAACGGGCGCCCTCGTTGATCTGGAAGGAGAACTGACCGCCGCCGAGCGTCTGCTTGCCCTTGAGCGTGTAGGGGAACTGGATGGCGTCGATCTTGTCGACCCGGAGGAAGTCGACCCGGGGAGGGAAGGACTTGGGGTCGCGCGGATCCGTCTTGGCCAGATGCTCCTCGACGTTCGTGAAGGCGTCCTTGTCGAGGTCGCCGGCGGCGTCGGCGGGATCGAGGGGGTTGAGCCCCTGGGCGGTTTCGTAGTCGTCCGGCATGCCGTCGCCGTCGGAGTCCCACCCGGTCTTGTCGACCTCGTCGGGCTGCTTGGCGTTGCAATAGGCGCAGACGGCGTCGTCCATCTTGATCGGCCAGCCGCAGGCGACGCAGGCGACGCGTTCGCAGGCCACGAGCAGGGTGCCGGCGGAAAGGGCGTAGGGTTTCTCGATGGCGGCCAGCGTGGCTTTGAAGACGCTGTCGTCGAGGGCCGCGGCGTCGGGGAACTTGGGTTTGAGCGCGTCGATGCGGGCGGTGAACTCCTGCTCCTTCTGGCGCTGGGAGTTCGAGAGGCCGATCAGGGCGGCCAACGAGACCAGCAAGGCGAGCAGAACAGCCACCACGAGCAGTTTGTCGTAGTGTTTTCTGAAGAGGTTGGTCTTTTCCGTTCTTGCCATTGCGATCCGCCTATTCCGCTTCCCCGGACTCGGCCCCGACCTCGTCAGCGGGCTTGTCGAAGGTGAAGACATCCACGGTCATCTGCACTTTCATCGGAGCCTCGCGCAGCGCCCCGGACACGATTCGTGAAGTCCGCCCCTTGGGAGGCTGGCGGATGGCGGGAGCCGGGAGGAGCTCCGCGTCTTTCGGCTTATCCTCCTCCTTCGCGGGGAAGACGACGTCGGGGCCCGCCTTCTCCATCGTGAGCCCGGAAACCTGGGCGAAGGGCCACATCGCGCCGATGGCGTTGAGGGTGGCGACGAGGGACGCCTCGCGGGCGAGGAACACGAAGCCGAAGCGCTGGCGGTCGATCGAGACGGGGGCTTCCTCGTCGGCGGGCGGGTTCATCTCCAGCGCGAAGCCCGAGGAATCGGAGGTCGCGCGGCTCGAGGCGCGGCGGGAGGAGCGGCCGGAGGTTTCCCGTTCGGACGTCGCGGCGGCGTTGTCGAACTCCTGGCGGCGAACGGTTTCGATTTTGAGCACGCCGGAGGTGTAGAGCGCGCGGACCAGCCCGTCGACCATCTTGAGCTGGCGGAGCAGGCGCGTCACATGTTCCTGGGAGGCGGGAATGCCGCCCTTGGAGGGATCGTACCGGTCGAAGCCGAAGTAGAAGTCGGCGGGGATCACCGATTCGCCGCTTTCGGCCTGCGGGGCCGCCTTGCGCAGCGCGGCGACCGTCTCTTCGCACGTGAGGCGGAAGCTGCCGGGCAGATGTTCGCCCTCGACGACGACGGCGCCCTTCTCCAGGGCGGCGGCCAGGGCGGCGTACTGCTCTTCGCGGATTTTGAGGCGGCTTTCCTCCGCCTCGATGTTCGCCTCGCTCGGGAAGGGGTTGCGGTCGTAGAACGCCGCGAGACGCCCCGAAGTCGCGAGCATGTCCTGGCGGTTGCGGGACGCGGCGCCGACACCGGTGGCCGTGATGACCGCGGTGACCGCTACGAGCACGAGGGAGACGGCGCCCCCGACGACAAGTGCTAGGTTACGCTTTTTCATTTCGCCGCCCATCTCGCGCGCCAGGATTCGTCAACCGCCCCCGGCGCCACGGAGAGCTTGACCTTCAGGTGGATTTCGGAAAGCTTGTCTTCCTCCCGCGAGAGATCGCGCTCCACGCGGGAGCCCTCGGCGGCGAAGAAGCCGCCGCCGGAGGTCAGGTTCGCGAGCAGCGCTTCGGCGGCCGACTTGCCGGCGACCAAGTTGTCCAGCTCGCGCTTGAAGCCGCTGACGACGACGTTCATGTACGTGGCGCCGTCCTCGCCCGCTTCGAAGGAAAGCGAGGTCAACCACGTGTCCTTGACCATCGCCTGGCGCAGTGCGGCGAGGATTTCGGCGATCGAAGCCCGGGAGGCGACGATCGTCGAGAGGTACTCGGCCTTGCCCGAGAGCGCCTCGGACTCGCGAAGGACCGCGTCGATGCGCTTCTGGCGCGAATCGACTTGAGTCAGGCGCTCCTTGACGACGCGGTTCTGGTTCTCGTAGACCGCCTGGAGGTTCTTGGCGTAGGAGAACCAGCAGAGGAGGGTCAGGACGAGCCCCGCGACCGCGACGCCGAAGAACGGCAGGCGGCGGGAGAAGCGGCGCGTCGCCACGATGGCCGGCGGCGTCAGGTTGATCTCGACCGGGCACTTCATCCGGGCGCGGAGCGCCAGGCCGACCGAGGCCGCCATCAGGAAGAGGTCTTCCGTGTTGTCCCGGAGGGGGTCCGCCACGGCCACGTTTGCGAAGGGATTCAGGAAATCGACTTCGGCGCCGAGCTTTTCGCGGAAAAACGTGTCCATGTGCCGCGTCAGCGAGGCGCCGCCCGTGAGCAGGAGCCGACTCGGTGCGGAACCGCCCTGCTGGCTGCGGTAGAAGTTGATCGAGCGGGTGACCTCGGAATGGAGTCGGGTCACCACGTTGCGGACGACCTTGGAAACCTTGTCGGAGAGTTCATCGTCCACCACGGCGTAGGTGCCGCCGAGCGCGACGAAGCCGATCTCCTTCTTGAGTCGCTCCGCCTCTTGGACGGAGACGGAGAGACTGCGGGCGATTTCGTTGGTGATCGTGTTGCCGGCCACGGGGATGCTGCGCGTGAAGATCTTCGAGCCCTCGACGAACACGAGGTTCGTGGAGCGGGCGCCGATGTCCAGGACCATCGTGCAGCCTTCGTTCGAGGCGTCGTTGAAGCGGACGCAGTTGTAGAGCGCGAAGGGAATCGCATCGACCATCGCGATCGGCAGCCCGGCGCCCTCCGCGCAGGCGGCCGCCTCCGTCGCCGTCTCGCGCTTCGTCGCGACGATCAGCGCGTCGACTTCGGCCTGCGACGGCTCCGAGACGAGCTGGTAGTCCCAGACGACCTCGTCGATCGGGAACGGGAGGTTTTCGGAAGCTTCGTAGACCACCAGTTCGTCGATCTTGTCGGCGGAGACGGGCGGCAGCTTGACAAAGCGCGGGAAGACGGCGGCTCCGGCGAGCATCGTGTAGAGCGGCGCCGGCTTGATCCCCCCCTCGACCATCATCTCGCGAACGACCCCCGCGAGCGATTCCATCGACGGCGCGGCCCCTTCGGCCTGGGTCGCATCCAGCGGACGGACGATGTATTTGCTCAGGACGAGGGAGGCGCCCTTCTTGACGACGAACTCGCCCAGCACCAGTTTGCTGGCGCCCACGTCCAACGTGAGAATGCGGTCGTTCGAGAACACTAGCGGCTCGCCTCGTAGCTGTCGATGTCAACCAGGGCGAACGGCGACTTCGACCGTTCGAGGAGATAGCCTTCGCGCTTCTGGACGTTCTGGCTTTCGATGATCTTTGACTCGGACCACCACTTCTTCTGAGAGGACAGGGAACCTGCCCCCATGCCGCTTTCGGCGATGATATCGCCGTCCCGGAAGATCTGAACGGCAAAGCCGATCGGCAGGCCGAAGCGCTCGAACGCCACCGGCAGCATCACCACGCCGGCCTTGCGATCCCGGCCCTGCGCGACGTCCCGGTAGGCGGCCGTGAGCTGGAACAGGGAAAACGGCTTCTCGCCCTGCTTCACCTTGTCGTTCTGCAACATCACGGTATAGGTGATCGTGATCTCGTCCATCCACTCGGGCAACGAGTCGAACGTCACGTCCAGCACACCCCAGTCCTTCGCCTTGGGGCTGCGGCCTCCCAGCGAGGGCGCCTTCTGGTACATGTCCCGCCCCAGCTCGGTGACCTTCTTGATCCGAACCACCTCGGCCGACGGCGCCGCGGTCGGCGCCGCAGCCTGTCCGCGAACGTCGCCGATCAGGCAGACGGCCATCGCGCAGGCGACGAGCCCGGGAAGGGAAGACAAGCGGAGTGTTTTCATGGCATTCAACCTCGCAGATGACGAGCCGCAGCAACGCCTACGAAAAAACCTGCGGCAACAAACAGGACACGATATTAGCCTAATCGAAGGGCAAACTCAATTGAAAAATCACCGCGGCTTGCGCCTTGATTCCCGCCGCGCTTCATGCTAGGCTTGAGACCCGTTTTACGCCACTTGGCCAACCCGCGAGTCCGGCTCGGACCGGACTCTCCCCCACCCACGA
>CAYVJM010000129.1:0-6798 GCA_964451695.1 uncultured Lentisphaerales bacterium
GCATCTGCGCGTAGATGGAGCTGAAGGTCTGGTTCTGCTTGCGGGCGATGTTGTAGCCGATCTGTTCGTCGGGGGAGAGGGCGCTCATCTCGTCCGGCGTGAGCGAGCCGCCCAGCGCGTCCGACGTCGCCTGAAGGTAGGGGTCGGACGTCTCGGCGGCGTAGGCGTCCCGGTCCGCGTAGGAGGCGCTGAACTGGGTCCGCGGCGGGATGGCGCGGTAGACGGCCGGGAGCGCGCTGCGTTCGGCCGAGAAACTGCGTTCGCGTGCGTCTTTGACGACGTCCGTCAGCGTTTTTTCCGCGAGATAGGCGCGCGAGGTGGCCGCCACGTCCGCAAAACGCGGACGGTTGAGAACGGCAATGGCAACGATGGCGAGGAGCATGTAGAGCATGGCGTTGAATCCGCCGCGCCAAGTTCCAAGCAAGCCGCCCATCTTCGCCTCGTGGGCGTTTTTGGCGGCGCTGTCGTAGGCGCGTCCTCCCCAGGAGAGGCGGAAGAGGAACATGCCGATGATGCCGGAAAAGACGTAGAAGAGATTAAAGTCGCGCAGGTTCCCGATGTCGAAGGGGTTGATGAAACTCTCCCCGGCGGGACGTGCCAGCAGGGCGGGAAGCATGTCTTCGCCCCAGGTGAACTTCCAGAGCAGGAAGGCGACGATGCACAGGCTCATCGGGTAGTTGAGGATGCCTTGGATGCAGTCCGTCACCATGATGGTGACCTGGCCGCCCGCGCACGCGATCAAGCACGCCGCGCCGAGGATGACAAGCATGACGAAGGCGAATGTGGAGCACGAGCACCCGAGTATCGTGACGCACAGCGGCAGGTCGAGATAGTAGATAATGAAGCGCGCGCCGACGGCGGGAAAGATCGCGTAGTTGAGTACGCCGTAGCAAATCTGGACAAAGCAGGCGGCGATGCGGAACGGGCGGTTGTAGCGGATCTCGAAAAACTGCCCCATCGTCATCGCGCGGGTTTCCCGGAAGCGGTAGTTGCAGAAGCCGAACAGGCTCAACATCAGCCCGACGGGCGTCAGGAGCGAACTCCAGAACCCATACGCATAGCCGCTGTTGAAGTCGGCTTCGAGCATGCCCACGAGGGTGATGAGCCCGAAGGCGGCTTCGCCGCCGGCGACGCAGAGGACGTAGCGGTTCGCGACGCGCCCGGCCGAAAGGAAATCCGCGACGCCGTGCTGGTAGCGTCTGGCGTGGAGGGCACCAGCGAGGACGAGCCCGGCAGAAAATAGAAAGAGAACCCAGTCGAAAAAGCTCATGTTGTTTGTCCCGCCGTTAGCGTTTGATTACTTGGATTTCGCAAGGCTCCAGTTCGATTAGGCGCTTCCTGCCCGCGACGACCAGGTTGAACCGACGGGCGTTGCGCGTGTCCATGTTGAGGACGTAGATGGTGTTGGGATAGACGCCATAGGTGATGCACTTGAGCGTCTCCGGGTCGTCGTCTGCCGCTTCGATCGTGGCGGTTTGCTTCACCTCGTGGGCGAGCCGCGACACCCAGTCCCGGTAGCGATCCGCGTAGGGTCCTTTGTTGCCCGCGAATTGCCAGGGCGTGAAGAGGTAGAACGCGCCTTTCCCGACGCGGGTCTTCACGAGCAGGGGCTTGCCGCCCAGCGTTTCGACGACCTCGCTCGCTGGTCCGAGCGCGACCGTCGCGAGATCCAGCGTCACGTCCTTGCCGCCGAGCTTGCCCGCAACGGCCGTCGGATTCCCAATCGTGATCCGGCCAAAGGGTTGGATAAGATCCGCAGCGGTGTAGTTCACGCTGTCCCGGTCGAGGCGGGTCGTCCACTGGGGCGCGGACATCACGAGGACGCCGCCGTTTTCAACGTAGCGTTGCAGCACGTCCTTCTGAAGCGGCATCATCGTGTTCCAACCGCCGAAGACCAGCAGATCGTAGCGTTTGAGATCCGCGAGCGTCGATTCGTCATCCACGTTCATGACGTCGACCTGGCCGAAGGGCGTGCCGGCGAGCCAAGCGTTCCCGTAGGGCTCGACGGCTTTGGCGGAACGGGGGAAGAAGAGATCCTGGAGGAGAGCCTGCGTGTTTTCGGGCTGGCCGTATTTCCAGAGCGCGTTGGTGGCGGCGTTGTCGTGCTGGCTCCAGACGGTGAAACCGCCGTTGAGGCCGAGATAGGCGTCGAGGTTGCCCAGCGCCATGGCGATCTTCGTCTCGGGGGTGCCCTTGTCGCGCGGATTCGCCTTCACCCAGTCGTAGAACTTCTTGACGACGTCGCGGTAGCGCTGGGCAACGTGCTCGTCGTAGCCCTCTCCAGCGCGTTCGCTTTTGCCGCCTGGGTAGCGATCGGTGTACTGCCACGCCTGCGTCCCCTGCGCACCGGATTCGAGCACAATGAGCGACGTGCCGAAGATGTATTCCTGCAGGAAGCCCACGTAGCAGGAATCGAACTTCTGCTCGGTATGGTAGGGAATGGCGCAGGTCTGCCACTCGTGTGCGTTCCAGCCGCACCAGTAATCCGGCTTCCAACGGCGGGCCGCTCCACGTGCCTCGGCGCTCGTGTGCGCGAGGTTCTGCGCGCCGATGGCCCACAGCTCGTTGCAGATGAAGTCGATGCCGCCGGCCAGCTCGTAGCACGACAGCGCCGCCCCGCACGTCGAGGTGACGATCGGGAATTTTCCCATCCAGCTTCGCGGCACATTGTTGCAGTAGCGGTTGACGAAATGGTTTCTCGCCTGCAGCAGATTGAGATTCATCGGGATGCCGCATTCGTTGCGGCCCTGGTACATGAATCCCGCGTACTCGCCGATGTTGTTGCCGAGATAGCGCCCGTCGTAGGACTCGTTAAGCATCCGCTGCAGATTCTGGTCGTCTCCAGAGTAGATGGACATGGCGTACATCGGCCGCTCGCGGATGATTTTCTGCCAGGCCGCGCGCTTGTCTTCGGGGAAGGAGTTGGGATGGGTCTTGCCCGCGGAATGCCAGCCGACGTAGAGGTTGCAGAGATTCTGCTCGAAGATGTCGTGGCAGAGGTTCGTGGCGTCTCCATAGCCGCACTGGCCGACGAGCACGACGTCGTTTGGCGCGGGCAGCGGATGGATCGTGGCGTGCTTGGTGACAACGAGGTTTGTCTCGAACGTGCCGTTGCGCCACGTCTCGAGAGTCGCCTTCACGACGAAGGAGTCCGGCCCCTGGTCGGGGAAGCGGCGCCGGAGCCGCGTGTCCGTCGCTTCGACGACAACGGGCTTCGCCTTCGCCGTCGAATCGGGATGCGGCACAACGGCGGTGAAGCGCTTGAGCTCGGGCGCGAACCCGTCCGCGTCAAGGTAGTAGCAGCGATTCATCGGATCCACAGACGTCGTCACGGTCGCGTCGTGCACGCCCCGTCCCACGACGAGGATTTCGGGGCGGCGGAGCCCCTCGACGCCGCGCTCGGCGACGAACCGAAGCGCGCGGCGCGGGGCGTCGGCTGGAACCGCGAACGTGAGCGCAAAGGCCCTTCCGTCGCCAACCCAGTTCCACTCGCCGTCGCGGTCGGTGCGGGTTCGAACAGGGAAACGCGTCGATCCGTCCGTCAGATAGCAGGCGTTGGTGCCCCCGGCAAAGCGCCAGCGGACAGACTTCGGAAAGACGTACTGCAACGTCGCCTCGCCGACCTCGAGGTCGTGCCCCGCGAAGGTCCAGGACGGAAGCGACAGCTCGAACGCGCCTGCGTTCGTCACGGCGTCGTCGTAGACCGCAAAAAAAGGTCGCGGGCGCCCGGGAAGCGTCGCGGGGTCGCGCAGGACGGCCACCAGCGCGTCGTTGCGAAACTCCACGGCGAGCGCCTCGGGGAGCCCCGCGTGAACCTCGTTGCCCACGCGGCGGAGCAACGCCATGTCTTGGCTGAAAAAGAACGGACGGTTCTTCGTCAGGCGCTCCGGATCGAACGCGAACGAGACGTTCCCCATCCAGGCCTCCGGACGGTCGATGCGCATGGCCTCGCCGCCGAGGACGAGGCGGGTGCCCTTCGCCATCGTGACGCCGGCGAAGTTCGGCACGCCGTTGTCGCAGGGGGGGACGAACCCGCCTTCGAGAATGGCAAGCCCCCCCGACGGGGCTTTGCCGAAACGGAGCGTTCCCTCCCCCGTCTTGGTGACCGCCACGCCGTCGCCGCATGCGAACGCGGTGAAGTCAGCCATCGCGCCCTCCGCCACGGCGACGTTCACCTTTGCGCCTGCGGCAACGACGGCTTCGTCCACGTCGAAGGCCGTGGACTTCGCGACATTGATACGGCCGCCCTTGAGCGTAACCGAAAGGTTCATCTTGCGGCCGTTTTTCGCCACGGGCCCGCCGAGCGTGAGTTGGCCCGTCGGTTCGAGCACGATCGCCATCGCGGGGTTCCAGGCCGCCTCCCGCACGTCGAAGCCTGTGGGCAGTGTCGCCTTGCCGGCGACGATGAGCCGGTGGCCCTTCTGAGCTTCGCCAAACGCGAGGGTCGTCGGCCCGAGAAACACGCCGCCCTCGTCCACGTCCACGGCGAGGCCGAACGCCTGCACGTTTACGCCCGTCAGGTCGAACGTGCCACCGCGCCGCACGTGGATTTCGAACGGAGAGCCACCCTGGTAGCCGGGTTTGAACCCCGTGCCCGGCGCGATGCGAAACGTCGCGCCGGGGGCGATTTCGACGAAGCCGCCGTGGATGATGCCGCTCTCCTTCACGACCAGCGCGCCGTTGGAGACGACGATCGACTGCCACCAGCTCGCGCCGTGCGTCCATTGTCCCACAACGTGCGTCTTGCCACCAAGGTCAAGCCACAGCTTCCCGCTGTCGGTCAGTTGATCCTCCGGGCCGGGGATGCGAGACGCCGGAGCGTTTGTCAGGGTCTCGTTGGAAACCGTCCACGCCTTGGGCTCCCCAAAGGGCGTCACGCCTCCATCGGTGCGGACCGGGGTGTAGACATCCCGGGCGAACCCGGACATCGCGACGAAGGCGGACAGGAAAATCAGGGCGGAATTGGCGTTTTTCATCAGCATCCTCTTCTCGTTCTCGTCAAAACCATCGCACTCCCGCGCCGGGAATGGATTGCCCGGAACGGGGTTTGTTCATTCTGCGGCCGTGGGGCCCACCATCCGCTTAGCGGACGACGATCACGGTTCCGCGGCTGAACCAGGCTTCCATGTTGAATGCTCCGGTTTCACCGGCGCGAGGCGTCAGATGGAGTTTCCAAGTTCTGGGGAAGAGGGACGGCGGTGCGGCGCCATCCGGGATGGAGCCGAGGCGAAGGTGATCTCCCTGGTCGGGTTCGTATCCGTCTTTGGGGGTAAGAACCAGATCTCCAGAACCGGAAAACCCGGAGCCGGTGATGTTGATCATGTCGTTCGTCAGCGCAACGCCCGTCTTCCAGACCCGGACCGGAACGTCGCCCGCCAGGACCATATTCCCGAAAGACACGGAGGCGGGGGCGTCGGCGGGGACGTATTTCGCAATTTTCGTGGACGTGACAATTTCAATATGGTTGTCGAAAAGTACGTCGCCGGCCCAGTTGGCGCCGTTGTCGATGAGGAATCGCGCCCGGCCTGTCGCCGAGAGCGTCCCTGTGGCGGTGTTCGCCCCGGAACGGAGCAACACGTGGAAATCGTAGTCGTTCACGTTGGTCGCCAGAACGCTTCCGGAGCCCGTGATCGGCGTCGAGGAGAGGACGTACGTATCTTCCCCATTGAAGGGGTTGAGATCGAATTGGGCGTTGTAGCTGCGCTGCTGTCGGAGGACGAGCGTGGCCCCCGCCGCGAGTTCCACCGCCTTCCAGCCCGCGAGGGGTGTCGGACGCTGGCCCCACCATTGCGCCGTGCCCGCCTGGATAATCCCCGTCCCCGTGACCTTCATCACGGACTTCCCGTTCCCCGACTGCTTCCAGACGTGGTAGCGAGCACCGTTTCGAAGCTCCAAGGCCACGGCCCCATCGTCCGCCGATTCGTAGGAGAAGGTGCTATCACCATTGCCAACCAGCGGGCAGTAGATGTCCCAATAGCTTCCATCCGCCTGTCCGTCGAAGACGAGGCGCGCCTTGCCCTTGAAGCTCGGATTGAATGCCCCGTATTGGGGATTGTACGGCTGCATCCGGTAGAGACGCGATCCGTTGATAAAGGAAATCGTCGTGTCGCCGTCGACGCCGAACACCGCGGCCGGGTAGCTTTCCAAGCCAGTGAAATCCATATCCGTGTGGTCCAAGACGACGGCGATCGGCACGGACGTGGGGTTGTTCCAGCCCCAATAGACGCTTCCCTGGTATTCGTTGCAGTTGGCATTCACATCCGTGTCCTTGAGCGAGACCGTGCCGCTCGGGACGCGAACCGTGCCTCCGGATTCCGGAGAGCAGAAATAGATCGAGCCGGCGTTTTCAATCTGGCTCCCCGTCGTGCGGATCACGCCGCCGGTGCCGCAAAGCTCGAAAAGTGCCGTCTCGCCGACCGCAGCATGTCCGAGGCGCAGGTCGGCGCCCAAGACGCCTTCGAGCGTGCCGTCGACCCTCATGGCGACGTTCTTGAAAGACGTCCCTGCGCCAGGGCGGAGCGTCCCGTTCTGCGCAATCGTCAGCTTGCCGATTTCCCCGTTTTCGCCCGCGAAGAAGGTGATACCGTTCGTGAGGTAAGCATCGCCGCCGGCGGCGATGGTCATTTCGCCGTCCGAGCGGAGGGTCATCGAAGGGAGGGTGCACGCGGCTGCGATCTCCAGTTCGGCACCTCCACGGACCGCAAGGGACTTGAATGCCGGGAACACGCCTTGCGAGAACACCGCCTTCACGTTCTCGCCGATGATCGTGGCGTCCTTGCCGACCGGCACGTAACCGCA
>CAYVJM010000130.1:0-6790 GCA_964451695.1 uncultured Lentisphaerales bacterium
GTGCGCATGCGGGCGTGTCCCGAGCCTGTCGAAGGGCTTGTCTGTCGCGGTCGGCGCCGCCGCCCGCCGATTGCGTCATCGCCGGCGGAGCACGGTGATCGCCTTGCCCGGCTCGGCCTCGAAGAAGACGGCGCCGCGCGCGGAGCGCCGCAACGTCGCCGCGTGCCCGTCCACCTGGACGCCGGCGCAGCGTTCGGGATGGAGCAGCACGAGCGTCAGGCGCGCGCCGCCTTCGGGAAGCGGCGCGCCGGACTTGGGCACGAGGCGGTAGACTGCGGCGTCGGGGTCGTTTTCGACGCACGCGATCTCCACCGCGTCGCGCAGCGCCAGGTAGCGGGCGTTCTCCGAATAGCGCCCCACGTGGATGTCCGCCTCGCGCGCCTTGAGGGTCTTCAGCATCGCTTCGAACGCGTCGGGATCGCGGAGCGCCTCCCAGCCGCGCCCCCGGGGATCGACGCCGTGGAAGAGCAGCCCCTTGTAGAGCCCGTTGGTCGCCACGTTGTCCAGATACGCATCGAGTTCGTCGGTCGTCGTGTCGTGCATGAAGACGAAGCGGAGCCGCAGCATCGGCTCCTGCCCCGATTCGCGCACGAGCGCGTTCAGCTCCTCGTTCAAGGCCGTGTAGGGGAAGCAGAACACGCGCGGGCGCGTTCCGGTCATCTGCTCGATGACGTCGGCCGAGGCCCGGATCTGCCGGTCGAGGGCGTTCGTGTCTCCGGCTTCGAGAAGATCCGACAGTTTGAGGTGCGACAGGGAGTGGTTGGCGATTTCGTGTCCCCTCTCGGCGAGGTTGCGGACATGCTCCCAGCCCATGTACCTGCCGTGCCCGATCAGGTCGGGAACCACGCTGAAGATACCGCGATACCCATAGCGCTCCAGCAACGGCGCCGCTCGGGTGTAATGGTCCCGCGTGCCGTCGTCGAAGGTCAGGCACACCATCCCCGGCTTGGCGTCCGGATACGGCGATACCGCCAGCTCCGCCTCGGTCTGCGAAAACGCCACGCCCGCCCCCATCAGCAACGCCGCCGTCGAACCCAAGACTCTGCCACGCATGCTCTCTCCGATTTCCACCGGACTTCCGCCCGGTCGCCATCGACTCCGCCTCCCCTGCACGCCTTCACGCGGTAGCGCGGAAACGCACAAGGACGCATCGCCGATACTCGCGGCCACCCACCCTACCTGGTTTCAGCAACCGCGAAAATCAAACATTACCAGATTCAGCCCAGCCACGCAAGCGGCTCTTGATGAAGTGGGACGAATTGGCTATACTCTGTGTCATTCAGTCGCATTTGTTGATCAAGCAGGAGTTGTCGCATGGCTGCGCAAGGTGGATTTCTCGACAAGCTGGTGTCCAAGATGACGCGTCTGGATCCCGAAAACCTCCAGGCCCAGTTTCTGAGTCTCGTGCGCGAGCGCGGGCTTCTGGAGACGATCTTCCAGTCGATCCAGGAAGGGGTCGTCGTCGTCTCTGCGGACGGCCGGCTCTTCTACGCGAACCACGCTGCGGAGGCGATGTTCGGCTTCGAGATCACGCGGATGCGCGGGCGCCCCGTGGCCCGCTACATGCCCGACGTGGACTGGGAGCGGCTGGCCCGCCGCGAGGAGAGCGAGTGGGCGAAGCTCTCCGCGAGCGAAGTCGAGGTGTCGAGCCCCCAGCGGCGCATCCTCCAGATGTACGCCGTGCCGATGGAGGAGGGCCCGGAAGGCGCGGGCCCGTGCGTCGTCGCCCTCTTGCGCGACGTCACGCGGCAGCGCGAGGACGAGGCCGCCTTCATCGAGTCCGAGCGCATGCAGGCCGTGCGCCTGCTCGCCGCGAGCGTCGCGCACGAGATCGGCAACCCGCTCAACGCCCTCGGCATCCACCTCCAGCTCCTCGAACGCGAGCTGCGCGCGCTGCCCGAGGAGGGGCGCGAGTCCGTCTCGGACCTCGTCGCCGTCGCGCGCGACGAGGTCGCCCGCCTCGACCTCATCCTCTCGAAGTTTCTCCGCGCCCTGCGCCCCGGCGAGCCCGAACTGGCCGCCTGCGACATGCCGCAGATCCTCCAGGACTCGCTCCGCGCCATGAAGGCCGACATCGGGGAGCACCGCATCGCCGTCTCCGTGCTCCACGACGGCCCCCTGCCCGAGGTCATGGCCGACGCCCAGCAGATGAAGCAGGTCTTCTTCAACATCGTCAAGAACGCCCTCCAGGCGATGAAGGACGGCGGCCGCCTCGAAATCCGCCTCTCGGCCGACGACCGCGACATGACGATCGCCTTCAAGGACACGGGCTCGGGCATCTCCGAAGACCGCCTCCATCGCCTCTTCGAGCCGTTCCAGTCCGGGCGTCCCACCGGCAACGGCCTGGGGCTCTCCATCGTCCACCGCATCGTGCAGGGGCACGGCGGCCGGATCGACGTCGCGAGCAAGCCCGGCGAGGGCGCTTGCTTCCGCATCGTTCTCCCCCTCGCCAACCGACGCACGCGGATGATCGAGGGTTTCAGGGGACAGCCCCCCAAAACAGGTGTTAGCGGCTAGTAGCACGAGGACAAAGTAAACTCACGCATTCACGCTCTCCAAACTCGCACCTCACTCAAAAAGCCATGTCCGACAAAGCCCCCAGGCAGACCGTCCTCGTCGTCGACGACGAAAAGAACACCCGCGAAGGCCTCGGCCGCGCCCTGCGCCGCGACTACGAGGTCGTCCTCGCCGAAAGCGCCGAGACCGCGCTCGCGGCCCTCGCCGAGCGGCCCGTGGACGTCATGCTCTCCGACGTGCGGATGCCCGGCGAGGACGGCCTCGCCCTGCTGCGCGAAGTCCGCCGCCGCCACCCCGACGTCGTCGTGATCCTTCTCACCGCCTACGGGAACGTGGAGACCGCTGTCGAGGCGATGAAGTTCGGCGCCGCCGACTTCCTGACCAAGCCCGTCAACCTCGACCATCTCGACCTCGCGATCTCGAAGGCCGTCCGCCAGCGCGCCCTCGAGAGCGAGAACCGCGCCCTGAAGAGCCGCCTCGACGCCAAGTTCGGCCTCGAGAACATCGTCGGCAGCTCCCCCGCCATGGAGCGGCTCTTCGACATCGTCCGCCAGGCCGCGCCGACGCAAGCCACCGTCCTCATCGAGGGCGCCAGCGGCACTGGCAAGGAGCTGGTCGCCCAGGCCATCCACCGCCTCAGCCCGCGCGCCGACGGGCCCTTCATCGCCGTCCACTGCGCCGCGCTCAGCACCTCTCTCCTCGAAAGCGAACTCTTCGGCCACGAAAAGGGCGCCTTCACCGGCGCCATGGCCCAGCGCAAGGGCCGCTTCGAGATGGCCGACGGCGGGACGCTCTTTCTCGACGAGATCTCCGAGATCGAGCCCTCGGTCCAGGTCAAGCTCCTGCGCGTTCTCGAAGAGCGGCGCTTCGAACGCGTCGGCGGCGTCGAGACCGTCGAGGTGGACATCCGCGTCGTCGCCGCCACGAACCGCGACCTGCGCAAATACGTCGACGAGGGCAAGTTCCGCGAAGACCTCTATTACCGCCTCGACGTCGTCGAGATCAAGATGCCGCCGCTCAAGGAGCGCGGCGGCGACGTCGCCCTGCTTTCCACCCGCTTCATGCGGGAGTTCGCCGAGATCAACGGCCGCCCCGTCTCCAACATCGCCCCCGAGGCCGCCGCCATCCTTCAGGCCTACAGTTGGCCGGGCAACGTGCGCGAGCTGCGCAACACGATCGAGAAGATGGTCGTCCTCGCCCGCGGCGAGACGCTCGGCGTCGAAGACGTCCCGGCGCACATCCGCGAAGAAGTCCGCCTCAACGGCGGCGCGGCCGCTGCGGCCGCCGCCGCTCCAGCCGCAGCCGTGGAGTTCGCGCCGGGCGAGTCGCTCGCCGAGGTCGAGAAGCGCAAGATCCTCGCCGCCCTCGCCGCCGCCGGCAACAACCGTTCCAAAGCCGCCATCGCGCTGGGCATCAGCCGCCGCACGCTCCACCGCAAGCTCCACGAATGGAAGCATGAGGACGACGCCTGAGGCCGCCTTCGCCGTCGACCCCGACGGCACGCGCACGTTGTCGCGCCGCGTCGCCGCAGACGAAGCCGGCACTCGCCTTCTCGACGCCCTGCGGCGCACGCACCCCGGCTACGCCGAGGCCGACTGCCTCGACGCCATCGCCTCCGGCGCCCTGACGCTCGACGACCGCCCCGTCACCGCGGACGCCGTCCTCGCCGAGGGCATGCGCATCGCCTGGCGGATCCCGCCGCGCCCCGAACCCGCAGTCGATGATCGCATCGCCATCGTCTTCGAAGACGCCCACCTCGCCGTGGTCTCCAAAACCGGCAACCTGCCCTGCCATCCGGCGGGCCGCTACGTCGCCAACACGCTGCTGGGCGTGCTCGCCGCCCGCCACGGACTCCGCGAAGCCCGACTCGTCAACCGCCTCGACCGCGAAACGTCCGGACTCGTCCTCGTCGCGAAGACCCGCGAGGCCGCGTCCGCGTGCGGGACGATGATGATGGCCGGACGCTTCCGCAAGCGCTACCGCGTCCTCGTGGAAGGGTCCTGGCCCTGCCACGACGGCTGGCGGGAAGTGCGCGGCGAGATCGTCCTCGCGCGCGGCGTCGTCGTGCGCAAGAAGCGCGTCTTCCGGCCGGACGACGCGATCGACCCCACGAGCCCGGAATATGCGCTGACGCGCTTCCGATGCCTCGGGCGCGCGGAGAAAATGTCCCTGCTGGAGGCGGTGCCGGAGACGGGGCGGCCGCACCAGATCCGCGCCACGCTCCAGGCGATCGGCTTTCCGGTCGTCGGGGACAAGCTCTACGGCGTGGACGAAACGATCTACGCGCGGATGTGCGCCGACGCGATGACGCCGGAGGACCATGCCGTGCTGCGGATGGGCCGCCAGGCACTCCATGCGCAGGCGCTGGCCTTCCGGCATCCGTTCACGAAAGAGGACCTCGCCTTCGAAACGCCCCCGTCCCCGGACGAGCCGCTCTGGCATTTGTTCTGAAGCTGGCAAGGAGTCATGGCCATGCGGGGCGATGCCGTCCCGGCGAGCCGCGACGATGGAGGGTGGCGCGAGTGACATCGGCGACCGGATCCTGGCCCCCTCCCCCGCTTTTGCCGCCCGCCCGCTTTTGCTTGCGGCTTCGAAGGGCCGTATGGTAGACTGAAATCCAAATTTCGGGGCGCGTTCGCTTCGGAAGGGTTTTAACGAATTTTTCAACTGGAGGAACGGAAAATGGCAAAGAAGGCTGATGCGACGGGAGCCGCCTCCGGCGCGCTCGAGGCGGCGATCGCCCAGATCCGCAAGGATTTCGGCGAAGGCGCGATCATGCGCATGGGCGAGGGCGAGGCCGCGAAGAACATCGAGGTCATTCCCACGGGCTCCTTCAGCCTGGATCTGGCGCTGGGCGTCTGGGGCCTGCCCCGCGGGCGCATCGTCGAGCTCTTCGGGCCGGAGTCCTCCGGCAAGACGACGTTGGCGCTGCACGTGATCGCCAACGCCCAGAAGGCGGGCGGCATGGCGGCGTTCATCGACGTCGAGCACGCCCTCGACCCCGGCTACGCGAAGCGCATCGGCGTGGATCTGGACAATCTGCTCGTCGCCCAGCCGACCTCCGGCGAGGAGGCGCTCAACATCACCGAGTCGCTTGCGCGCAGCGGCGCCCTCGACGTCATCGTCATCGACTCCGTGGCGGCGCTCACGCCGAAGGCGGAGCTGGACGGGGTGATCGGCGACGCGCACGTGGGTCTCCAGGCGCGGTTGATGTCCCAGGCGATGCGCAAGCTCACCGCGCTGTTGGCGCAGACGAAGACGCTCTGCATCTTCACGAACCAGATCCGCGAGAAGATCGGCGTGATGTTCGGCAGCCCCGAGACGACGCCGGGCGGCCGCGCGCTCAAGTTCTACGCGTCCGTGCGCCTCAACATCCAGCGCATCGGCGCGATCAAGGACACCGCGGGGGCGATGACGGGCAACCGCACGCGCGTCAAGGTCGTCAAGAACAAGGTGGCTCCGCCGTTCGTGGAGGCCGAATTCGACATTCTCTACGACCGCGGCATCTGGTGGCAGGGTTCGGTGCTGGAGGCGGCGATCAAGCAGGGCCTCGTCGTCAAGCGCGGCTCGTGGTTCAGCTACGGTACGGAGCAGATCGGCCAGGGTGCCGCGGCCTCGGCGCAGTTTCTGGAGCAGAACCCGGCGACGCTGGAGAAGCTCGTCGCCGAGATGAAGAACATGGGCAAGGCGGGCGCCGCGGTCCAGCGGGCGACCGAGGAATAGGGACGGAGAGCGAGCGAGATGGCGGACAACGGCGAAAAGAACGATGCGGGACGCCCCGAACCGGGCCGAGGGCCGAACCCCGCGGGCCGAGGCGGGCCGAATCCGGCGGGTCGCGCCCCCGAGGCGGCGGCGCCGCCGCCGGGGCGCATGGTCGGCGCCTGGGTGACCGTGGTCCTCCTAGCCGGCATGATCGCCTCGCTGTGGCTCAACGGCACGGACAAGCACGAGGAGATTCCGTACAACCCGGACTTCGTCGCGCTCGTCGACGCGGGCGTCGTGCAGAAGGCGGAGATCTTCCACGATTCCGGGATGAACGTCGTGCGCGGCGAAACCCGCGCCCCCGAGAACCCGACGCCCGAGCAGCAGGCTCTCGCCGCCAAGGCGCCTGCGAAATGGCGCGTCAACATCGGCGAGGCGGATCCCGTCGAGCGGCTCCTCGTCGCGAACGGCGTCGGCGTCGAGCACAAGCGCCAGAACAACCACATGGCGCTGTTCCTCTACAACATCTTTCCCACCCTGCTGCTCATCGGCGTCATCTACTTCATCTTCA
>CAYVJM010000131.1:0-6765 GCA_964451695.1 uncultured Lentisphaerales bacterium
GCACCGCTTGGCGGCCCGAAGGCTTGCGGACGATGGGATGCGCCATTTCCACGGGCCGTAGAGGCGCCGCTGCGGATGCACGGTTTCAGATCGTCGGCAACACAGGCCAATGCCATGCGCTCCGCGACCCGTGGAAAGGGCCTTTCGAAGCTTATACCCTGGTCTCTTTCTGCGCCCAGGCTTCAGGGCGCCGGTCTTGCACGGCTTGGCGCGGGGATCGCGCGGCGTGGCGAGCGGTCGTCGCGCGAGCGTCCATCGGCCACTGCCATCGCCCGGCGGTGCGCCGTCGCCACGGGCAGATCGGCAAGTTCCTTCTCGGTCGCCCATCGCACCGGTCCGCCGCGCGCCGCACGACCGCGTCCCGCGGCATCGGCTGCGACGAGCACGCGCAGCATCAGCGTGAAATGGCTGAAGGCGTGCCGCACCAGCCCCGCCTCCTTCAAGGCGCCGACGCGCACACCGGTCTGAGCGGCCACGCCGCGCCGTGCCGCGGCCTCGGGTGTTTCGCCGGGTTCGACCGGACTGCCCGGCAGCTCCCAGAGCCCGCCCAGCAGTCCCTCGCCCTCGCGGCGCACCACGAGCCAGCGCCCGCGGCGCCGCACCGCGACCGCCACGGCTTCGCGCACCGGAACCGGGGCCTTGGCTGCCCGCCGGGGATATGCCGCCTGCTCGCCGTTCGCCCGCGCGGCGCAGTTCGCAGCCAGCGGGCACGCCGCGCAGTCGGGCTGGCGCGGGCGGCAGACGAGCGCGCCGAGTTCCATGACCGCCTGGTTCAGATCGCCGGACGATTCCGTCGCGTCGAACGCAGGCTGGAGCCGCATCGCCAGCGCGCGTCGCGCCGCGGGCGAGCGAAAGTCGTCCGCCAGCCGGAAATGGCGGGCGAAGACGCGCGCCACGTTGCCGTCCACGACGGGGACGCGCTCGCCGAAGCAAATGCTCGCGACGGCCGCCGCCGTGTAGTCGCCCACGCCCGGCAGTTCGGCGAGTTCGGCGGCCGTGCGCGGCAGCGCCGAGCCGGGACGCGCCGCGACGAGCTTGGCCGCGCGGTGGAGGTTGCGAGCCCGTGTGTAGTAGCCGAGACCCTGCCACAGCGCGAGCACCTGCTCCAGATCGGCCTCGGCGAGGCTCGCGACCGTGGGGAACTTCGCCAGGAAGCGGTCGAAGTAGGGCTTGACCGTCTCCACCTGTGTCTGCTGGAGCATGATTTCGCTGACCCACACCGCGTAGGGCGAGGGATGTCCGCGCCACGGCATCTCGCGGCGCGCGGCGCGAAACCATGCCAGCAACGCCTCGTGCGCAAATGGCGAGCAACCGCCCCGACCCGCCCTGCTACCGCCTTGATCTGCCATAGAATTCCAGTTCGGGGATGAATGCCGGATCGATGCCGTGGAAGCGCGTCACGCCCAATTCGTCGAATCCCCACTCCAGTCCGTCGTAGACGCAGGGCAGCACTTCGGCGCCGGTGGCGTCGATCAGGCCCCAGCCTGTGCCGCGGCGCGCCGGGAAGCGTCCGTTCCAAGCCGGCCCGATCGCCTCGAACCCCGGCTCGGCCACCCAACGGCCCATGCGGTCGATCAGCCCCCAGCGGCCCGATTCGGCGGCGGGCGCGACCGTTCCGGAAAACGCCCCCATTCCTTCGAACCGGGGCTCGACCGCCCAGCGGCCTTCGACATCCACCAGTCCCCAGCGGCCCTCGCGCCGCGCCGCGAGCAGCCCCGCCGACCAGGGTCCGACCGCTTCGAATCCGTCTTTGAGCGGCAACGTTCCGTCCGCGCGGATCAGGGTGCCGCCGGTCGCCGTGCGCAGCACGCCAACGCCGCCCTGAAGGCTCTCAAACTCCGGCAGGCCGGCCAGCGGCCCCTCCCATTCTTGGACGACCCGGCCGGTCTTGTCGTACAGTCGCACGAGCCGTCCGTCCTGGCCCGCGAGCAAGGCGCCCCAGGGCCGGATCTGGGCATGGCGGAAAGGCACCCGCACCTCCTCGGTGGTCAGATCGATCACGCCTCGTCCATCACCCCGCACCGCCCAGGCCAGCGGACGAAAGGGATCGGGCAGCGCCACGAGGCTCGCATAGCGGTGCTCGCTGCGCCACTGACCGTTGGTGGGACTCAACAAGCCGACCGCGTCGTTCTGCCAGCCCGCCCACACGTCCGGCGCCAGCGCGTCGATCCGGTCGAAGATCGTCATTGTGCGTTCGACGCCGTTGGTCGAAACCACGCCCCAATGGTCCGAGGCCGATTGGGCGGCCCAGAACGCCGTTTCGTCGCCGAGGGGTTGCAGCCACTTGTAGCGGGGCTCGAAGACGAGGCCGCCTGAAACGGAGACGAGCCCCCACCGATCGCCCTGACGGACGCTGACGGTGTCGCCGCGGACGAGTCCGACATCGTCGTAACGCGCTTCCGCGAGCTTGACGCCATCGCGACGGAGCAAGCCCCCCTTCGCGCCTTTCCGGAACGTCCAGACGCGCGGATCCTCCGCAACAGGCCGGAGGTCGTCGAACTCAGGCCGGGCGACCCATTCGCCCGCTTCGTCGATCAGCCCCCAGCGCCCCGACTCCGCGGCGGCGGCGCGGCCGGCATGGAAGGGGGTCGCCTGTTCGAACTGCGCGGGAATCTTCACCGCGCCTTGGCGGTCGATGAAGCCGTGGCGTCCCTGGTCGGCGATCAGCAGGAGGGGGTCGTCCTGTCGCATGAAGGCGCCGATTCGGGAAGTTTGTCCGAGGAGCTTCCCGGCGATGTCCACGTAGCCGAACGCGTCGGCGAGGCCGACGACCGCCACGCCGTGACGGAATTCGGGCAGGGGAAGTTCGGGGCGGATGTCCGCGAGGTCGCGGAAGCGGGCGGGCGCGACGGGCTTCGCGGACTCGTCGAGAAAGGTGCCGGGCGAGCCGGGAGCCGCGCGATCCTGTACCCAGATTCGGCCTTCGCTCCAGCGGCCCACGCGCGCATGGCGCGGCGGAACGAGGATGTGGCCGGCGTCGTCCACAAACCCCGCGCGGTCTTTCTGGATCACCAGCCGGGGCGTTTCGCCGCCCCAGGCGGCAGACGCGAGAATCGCGCAGAAGAGAGTGACGACGCCGCGCTTCATGGTTGCCGCTTCAGACCGGCGAGGATGGCCTGCCGGATGATCTGCTCGACGCGTTCGTAGCCCCCGGCCATGAAATGGAGTCCGTCGTCGTCGCTGTCGTGGGACACGTTCTCGGCGTCGGCGACGACGAAAACGGCATGAGGGGCGGAGATCGCGTGGGCGCGGATTTTCGCGTTGAGCGCGATGAGCTGGTTCTGCTTCTCCTCCGTGTAGCCGGAATAGTGGGAGCTCATCCGGGGCAGCGTCACGGCGACGACGATCGTGCGCCCCTTGCCCGAGCGCTTGGCGAGGATGTTGTTGAGGCCTTGCGTCCAATACCCGTAGATCGTGCTGACGCTGCGTCCTCCGACGACGTCGTTGAGGCCGATGAAGTAGACGAGGACCATCTCGCAGGCGCCGACGTCCACGGCGGCGAGGGGATACGTGCGCGTGGCGTCCGCAAGCGTGTTGACGATGTCGGTGGTTTTGGCGCCCGGATAGCCGCAGTGGTCGGGGCCATGGCCGTTGGCGGGATGCCCCGCCCATTCCACCTTCGACGTGAGGTCGCGCCGCAGGTAGCCCCGCGAGCCCTGAAAGGCGATGTCGGACCATGTCCCCGCATAGCCGGCCCACGACTCGTGCGAAGGATACGTGATCCACGGGTTGCCCCAGATCGGCATCTCGTAAGTGCCGTCGCGGCGGCGGCGGAAGCCATACGTCATCGAGTCGCCGATCGCCGCAACGACTTGACCGATGAGCTTCACGCCTGGGGAGGCCGAGAGGATCGCGCCGTCGTTGTTCTTGACGAGGCAGTCCACGGCGACGGAAATGCCTGCGGGCCAGGCGTCGCTGGGGCGCAGCTCGACGTCCACGGGCAGCGTGACGGCGCCGGGGATCTGCACGAGCGTGGCGGTGGGAGATCGGAACTCGGACATCGACGGGAGCCGGTAGGCGACGTGGGTGGTGTCGCTGAATCTCAGCCAGCGCGTGACGCCGTCCGCGACGCCGAGTCCGCCGACGCGGACTTTGGCCGGGAGCACGGAGCCCATTGCGCTCGAATAGGCCGGGAGGACGACGATCCCGGGGTTGGCCAGCTCCGCGGCGGGCGTTGCGCCGGCCGTGGCGAGGCGTCCGGCCGACCACGCCTGGATCGTGGCGGCCAAGGCGGGATCCGCTGCGGACGCCGAACCGTCGGGCGGCACGTGCGCCTGCACCCAGACCGTGACGGTGGCATTCGTGTCGACGGGTTCCGAACCGGGTGGGACGAGGACCTCAGACAGGTGGCGGCCGAGCATGCCGACGTCCCCCGAGAGGGCGACGAAGGTTCCGTCCACGCCTTCGATGGCGGCCTCGTAGTCGGGGTCGGCCCTGCCGTCGGACGAGGCGGCGCCGCCGAGGTGGCGCAGGCGGACCTGGTAGCGGGCGCCGACGACGAGCGGCAGCGTGCAGGACTCGACCTCCCCGAAGGCGGTGTTCTGGAAGGTGAAGCCGCGCGCGTCGCCGGAGATCGCGTCGATGGCCATCGCGTACGCCTCGGTCTTCCCATCGAGTCCGGGGTCGCCCAGCGTGAAGCGCACCGGGGCGAGCCAGCCTGCGGCCGGGGCGGCTTCCGGGCCGTTGGGATTCGATCCCGCCGCGATCTCCGTCGCGTCGTCGGTTCCGTCGGCGTCGCTGTCCTTGAGGCGCGGCTGGGTGCGATGCAGGCGCTCGACGCGGTTCGACGCGCCGTCTCCGTCGGCGTCGCCGTCGAGTCCGTGGATGCCAGAGGCATTGCATGCCAGCAACCGGGTCTCCACTTCGTAGCCGTCCGGCAGCATGTCGCCGTCGCTGTCCCAGGAGAAGGGGTCGAGGCGTCCGTGGAGGTATTCGGCCTCGACGTCGAGGCCATCCCGATCCCAGTCGCCGGGGTTGTCGGCGCGCGTGGGGTCGAGAAAGCGGCCGTTCGGCGCATCGGGGTGGTAGTAGGCGAGTTCGACGCCGTCGTCGATGCCGTCGCCGTCCGTGTCCGGGTTGTCCGGATCGAGGTTGCGCAGCGCGGCGATGCGCAGGGACAGCGGCGTGCGCAACGAGGAGGCGCCGATCGACCAGCCCGCGTCGCCGCGCTGGACGCCGGCGACGCCGTTGGACAGCGCGCTCGCGCGGGTCGCGAGGTCGCGGTAGCGCCAGACCATCTCGCCGGAGTCATTCAATTCGGCTTGGAGCGAGACGACGGAATCGGTCTCGCCATCGGCCCAGAGGTTCTCCCAGCCGGTGACGAAGCGGTCTGTGGCGGGCGCTCGCGTCCAGATGCGGCCTCCGGCCGACGGTTCGAGGTAGAGCTGGTCCCAGAGGATGGCGAAGAACGGCCAGGGACCGGCGGACGGGGAGGGGAGGGGTCTGGCGTTGGGCGAGGTTTGACCGCGTTCGAATCCCAGCGTGCCGTTGACGCCGACCCAGATGCGGGACACGCTTTGCGTTCCCCACGGAAAGGCGAAGGGCATGTCGATCGGCTGCGCGTCGTCGTCCACGCCGCTCCAGGTCCACTCCGCGAAATCGACGGCGCCCGTCCCAGATGCCCAGCCCCCGCCGGCTTCGACTTCGCCCCACAGGATCGTCCCCAGCCGCTCCTCGTCGTCGTTGATGCCGTCCCAGTCGGCGTCGGGACGGCTCAGGTACGCCTGTTCGGAGAAGGCGTCCCAGGCGCGGGCCTGGGCGGGGCGCCCTTCGGCGGCGAAGCAGCGCGCGTGCGGCGCCGCGAGGCAGACCGCCGCGAATCCAGCCGCGAAGAACATGCGTGGGGTGTTCATTTGAGAATCAGCATCGCGGGCCCCGAGCTTTCGAGCGAGAATCCGAGGAGTTCGGCGCCCTCGCCCCGAGCCTCGACCCTGAATAGCGTCCAGGCCGTCGCCTCGGCCGCGGACATGTCGCTCCATCCGGGGTCGAAGTCGGCGAACGCCGGAGGCGAACGGCGTGCCGCGGAATCGGTCACGTAGACGGACTCGATGGCGCCGCCCGCCGCGTTCACGACGATCTCCATGGTGCACAGCGTCCCTTCGGGGGGGATGATCGCCTGCGCCCAGGTCGTTTCGCCGAGGGCGCTCTGGCGGAGTCCCCAGCGTCCGCGGTCGAGACCGGCCATCAGTCGGCACTCCGCGCCGTCGAGCGCGCCGTTGAGGTCGATGTCGTCGCGCCCGACGCCGATCCAGATCGCGCGGTCGCGGCGGCAGCGCAGCGCCACGCGGAGCGTCAGGGTGCCTCGTCCCGGGACGAGGCCGGCGCTCTCGCCGAGGGTGCGGTCTGCAACGGTATCGCTCGAGGCCGTGTTTCTCACGCCGGTCGAAGCGGCTTCGAGCGTCTTGAACGCGCTCGGCTGCCGCCACTCCGCCAGAGATGCCAGAGGACGATACTTTGCCCCCTCGGGGAGCGGCAGATTCCAGATTTCGCCCCGGCTCTGGACGGCACATGCGGAAACCGCCAGCGAAAGGCACAGGCCTGCCAGCCGAATTCTCCGGACGGTTTGAGGTGAAAAGCTTGGCATGGAGATCAATGGCGCGAATTCTAGGTCATCGGCCGGCTCAAATCAAGATTCAAAGTGTTTTTCCTTTGCATCCTGCGGTCGATCTGTGCTATTCTCGCCCCCATCTGCCGTTCGATAGCGGTTTTACGGAGAGGTGACCGAGTGGCCGATGGTGCAGCACTGGAAATGCTGTGTACCGCAAG
>CAYVJM010000132.1:0-6758 GCA_964451695.1 uncultured Lentisphaerales bacterium
CGCCGAGCTTGAGCGTTTTTGCGGTCTGTCCCGTGGTGGAGATGACAACGGGATTGAGCGCACTGCTGCCCGCGTTGATCACAACGTCGTCCGTTACCGCAGGCACCAGTGATGAACTCCAGTTGCCCCCCGTCGCCCACGCGGCGTCCACCGCCGTATTCCCCACCCAGGAAACCTGGGCGGCGGCGGGCGGCGCCAGCAAAACGAGCCCCGCGCCGAGCGCGCCGATCCCGGCGCCCGCCAATCGAATGGTTGTCACTTCAATCCACTTCTTCATGGTCGTTTTCCTTTCTGGCTCGATGTTGTTCTCCGGGTTTTGTTCCTACTTCGCCACGGCCTCCGCGTATTCAACGGTGCCCTGAGAGGCTTCGGCGGGCTGGGGAACGCTGAAGACGATGCTCTTGATCGGGAAGTGCACGAAGCCGTCGTTCGCACCGTCCCAGTGCTCGAGCTTCTTGCCGAGCGGGAAGCGGGCTGTCTCCCAGGCGCCGCCGCCGCTCGTCTTCGTCTTGTACTGCAAAGCCTGTCCGGTGGCGTCCGTGACGCGGAAGGTCAGCCGCTGCGGGATCGCCGTGCGCACCTGCATCGCGATCTCCTTTCCGCCGGGCACGTCGATCGGCGCGGACGCCAGCACGTACGGCGTGCTCTGCGCCTTCGCCTTCGAGAAGTCGTAGGCCATCACGCCGACACCGCGACCTTCGGGATCCTTCGTCAGCGTAAAGGAGCCCTCGCCCGTGTTCTTCACGAAGTTCCAGACCACGCCGCCGTCGAAAAGCTTCAGCGCGATGCCGCCCTCGGGCAGCGCCGCGGCTGGAACGGCCGCAGGCGCAAGCGCCGGGGCCGGCGATGCGGGTGCCGAGGCGGGCGCCACGAGCGCGCCGACACCTTCGATCACGCCCGTCATCGCCAGCTCGCCGGTCTTGGCGTCGTAGAGCTTGACGGCCATGCTGCCGCCCGCCGCGGGTGCGGCGGCGGCCGGGGCCGCGGCAGGCGCAGCGGCAGAAGGCACGGGGGCCGGCCGCGCCGAGGCGCCGGAGCCGACCGCCGAGAAGCCGGCGTATTCCACCTTGCCCGCCACCGTGTCGCCGGGCTTGGGCACGCTGAACAGAAGCGCCTTCAGCGGGAAATGCGCAAAGCCGTCCTTCGCGCCGTCCCAGTTCTCGAGCTTTCGGTCGAGGGGGAAGCGGATCGGCTCCCAGCCGCCCGTCCCCTTCAGACGCGTCTTGAACTGCAGCGTCTGTCCGGTGCTGTCCACGACGCGGAAGGTGAGCTGCTGCGCGACCGTCGAGCGTGCGAAGAACGCCAGCGCGTCGCAGGGGCCGGCGAAATCGAGCTTCGTCGAGGCGATCACGTAGGGGGTCGATTTGCTCTTCGATTTCGTGAAGTCGTAGGTCAGGACGCCGATGGGCATGCCGTCCGCGTCCTTGCCCAGTTCGAAGGAGCCGTCGCCCGTGTTCTTGGTGAACGTCCATGCCTGGCCGGCCTCGAACACCTCGAGGTCGACGCCGCCGGACGGCGTCGCGACGTCGACGGCTGCGGCGACGGGGCGCGGCGTCGTCGTGACGCTCTTGCCGGGCTTGGCGCCGGACGGCAGGGCGATGTACGTCGGGTGGGCGCCCAGCTTGATGGCGAGCGGCTTCGCGCCGGCGCCGAGGTCGAGGGCCACCTCGTGCTCCCAGGCCTCCTCCGGCGAACCGGCGGGGGGCGGAGCGGTCCAGACGGCGAGCTTGCGGGCGCCCTTCGCGTCCTCGCAGAGCAAGAGGTAGTCGAGCTTCGAGTCCGACTCGATGCGCCCGACGACGCGATGGCCGCCGAGTTCGGCGACAAGCTGCTTGATCGACGCCACCACGGGGCGCGGGGAGCCGTCGGGGTTCCAAAAGCCGAAATTCTCGTTGCCGCCCCATTCGTACCAGACCGAGAAGCGAACGCCGCAGAGCTGGTCGACGAGGAGCTGCCGGACGAACTGCGAGGCCTGGTAGTCGAGGGTCTTGTCGGCCTGGCCGCCGGACCACCCCTCGCCGGTCTCGGTCTTCGCCACCGAATACCCGCGCTCCGAGTTCACGATGGGCAGATCGGGCGCACCGTATTTGACGAGAAGTTCGCGCGTGCGCCCGTGGCCGATGGCATGCTCCTCCGGCGTGCGCACGCCGTAGGGATGGACCGACCATCCGCGAATGCCGGACTTGAGAACGCCGTTCTGGAAGCAGAACTCCGTCCACTGGTAGCTCGGCTCCCAGTAGTTGGAAACGGAGCCCGCAAGGACGAAGCAGTCCGGATCGGCCTTGAGCATCGCGGGAACGACGACATTGACGAGCGCCGAATATTCGTCGGCGAAGGGCTTCGTGTTGTGCGTGCCGTGGGAGCCCCAGAACGTCCGCACGTTGGGCTCGTTCCAGATCTCGAAGAGAACCCGCTCCCCTTTGTAGCGGGCGGCGGCCGCGGCGGCGAACCCGGCGAAACCCTGGCGCCCCGCCTCCGTGGCGACGCCCTTGACGCCCGCCTCCTTCTCGTAGAGCTCGTTGCCGCCAAAGAGCGTCACGACGACCGTGAGGCCGAGCTGCTTCGCGCGAGCCAACTGCGCGTCGTAGCCGGAGAAGTCATAGGCGCCCTTGACCTTCTCGACCGAACTCCAGTACATGCCCTTTCGGACGATTCGGAAGCCCATCGCGCGAGCCTCGTCCAGACGCTCGGACGTCCAGTCGGGGCCGTTCTTGAGCTGCACGCCCATGACAGCGGGGATCGTCGGCTCGGGCAGAGGCTGCGCAAGGCCGGAAAGGACGCCGGCGGCGCCGACGGCGACGGCGGCCACGGCGGCGCAGGACAAGGGACTCAGGGTGGGTACGGTTCCGCTCATGATGTAGGTCTCCGCATCGTGTTTCCCGGGGGGGCTCTGCCGCCAAAAGGCAGCATGCATCGAAATAATGTATAGATACTATATCCAAGCCACCGCACCCTGTCAACTCGAGACGAAGACACGCGGATTCTTTTTCCTGTCGCGGATTCTTTTTCCTTGCGCATTATTCCGCGAAGCCCTAGAATTGGCGCCTTTGTTGAGTCAGAAGCAGGTCGATTTTCTTATGCCAAAGGACGATGCCATTGAAGTCATGGGTACGGTAGTCAAAGTGCTGCCGGCCACCATGTACCGTGTCAAGCTCGAAAACGGGCACGAAGTGCTCGCCCACATCTCGGGGAAGATGAGGAAGTTCTTCATCAAGATCACCACCGGTGACAAGGTCACCCTCGAGATGTCTCCCTACGATCTGGAAAAAGGCCGGATCATCTACCGCCACAAGGGCAACGTACCCAATCAGGACGGTCAGCCCCCCGCCGCGCCCGCTTCCGGCGGCTCACGGTAGTTCAAGGTCCTCGTCCGTTTCGTTCGAGAACCGACGCGCCCGTCATTGCGCGTGGCGGTCGTTTGGGTCCTTCGCGGGCGGATTCGCGCGTTCCAGCACGTCGCCGGCGAGAAACAGCGAACCGCAGATGATGACCGGCTCGCCTGCGGCTTGCGCATCGGTCTTCGCCGCGGCAAGGCCTTCCGCAAGGCTCGCGCAGGGCGTCGCGGCGAGACCGTGGCGGCTGGCGATCGCCGCGAGCGCGGCCGGCGTCGCCGAGCGCGGGTTTCGCAGCGGCACGGTCCAGACCTTGCCGCAGATGGGCGCGACCGTCCGGAAGAAGCCTTCCGAGTCCTTGTCCGCGCATTGACCCACCACGAAACGCAGGCGCCTGCCGCAGCCCGCATCGCGCAGCGCGCGCACAAGCGCCGCCGCGCCGTCGGGATTGTGCGCGCCGTCGAGCAGCGTGTCCGGATCGCCGCCGATGCATTGGAAGCGCCCCGGCCATTCCGCAGCCGCCATTCCCTTCACCACCGTCTTGCGGTCGAACGCGAATTGCAGGACGTCGCCGAGCGTCTCGATCGCAGCCACGGCGGTGGCGACGTTTTCGAGCTGGTAGGAGGCCGCCAGCGCGAGGGGCATGGCGCCGTAGTCCTCCGCACCGCTGGACACCGCGAGGCGCTGCGTGCGCAGGGTGCCGGAGAGACGGCGCACCGAGACGGCCTCGTCGGCGCGGACGAGCCGCGCGCCGCGCGCCTTCGCGATCGGGGCGATCGCGGCGAGCGCCTCGTCGGGCATCGCCCCGCAGACGACGGGCACGCCGGGCTTGACGATCCCCGCCTTCTCGACGGCGATCTTGGCGATCGTGTCGCCCAGGTGCTCGGTGTGGTCGAGGCCGATGCGCGTGATGACGCTCACCAGCGGCGTCAGCACGTTGGTGGCGTCCAGCCGCCCGCCCATGCCGACCTCGATCACGGCGATGGGGACGCCCTGCCTCGAAAACCAAAGCAACCCCAGCGCCGTCATGCATTCGAAGAACGTCGGCGCCGGATCGCCCGAGCGTTCGACGGCGAGAGCGGCGTCCTCGACCTCGGCGAGCAGCGCGTCGAGGGCGTCGGCGGCGATGTCGGCGCCGTTGATCTTGAACCGCTCGTTGAGCTTGACGAGGTGCGGGGACGTGTAGAGCCCGGTCTTGAAGCCCGCCGTTTTCAGAACGGACGCGACGAGGGTCGCGACGGACCCTTTGCCGTTGGTTCCGGCGATGTGGACGACGCCGAGGCCGCGTTCGGGGTTCCCGAGGCGTTCGAGGAGCGCGCGGGTCGTCTCGAGACCGGGCTTGATGCCGAAGGTGCGGCGCGAAAAAATGCGTTCAATGCGTTCCTGGTTGGTCATGGGTGTGCGCGCCTCGGTGCGCGTTTCGGCGGGTGTCGGCGAATGGAGTGAAAGCATACATCACGGCTCCCGCGAGCGTCAACCCCGCGGCTGCGTGTTGAGCGGTTGATTCCGTTGCATTTGCCCCGCAGGTCTGTTAGGATTCAGGACATCGGATATTTGTGCATCCCTCGCCTGGAACCCCATTGAACATGAGCTTCATTCACCTCGACAAGCCTCTGGCCGTCTTCGACCTCGAGGCCACCGGTCTCAACCCGCGGACCGACCGCATTCTCGAACTCGCCGTCGTGCGCATCCCAGTGAAAGGCGAGTCGCAGACCCGCATCTGGCTCGTCAACCCCGGCGTTCCGATCCCTCTCGAAACGATCGCCATCCACGGCATCTCCGACGATCTGGTCCGCACCTGCCCGAAATTCGTCGATGTCGCCGACGAGATCTTCGATTTCTTCAAGGGCTGCGACCTGGGCGGCTTCGGCATCGGCCGCTTCGACATCCCCATGCTCGAAGAGGAGTTCCTGCGCGTCGGCAAGTTCTTCGACTCCGCGGGCCGCCGCCAGTTCGACGCCCAGCGAATCTTCCACAAGCGCGAGCCCCGCGACCTGACCGCCGCGGTGCGCTTCTACTGCGGGGAGGACCTCGTCGACGCCCACGGCGCCGAAGCCGACGCCCTCGCCACGCTCAAGGTCCTCGAAGGGCAGTTTCGCAAGTACCCCGACCTGCCCACCGACCCCGACGAGCTGGACCGCATGATCAACGAGCGCGACCCCTTCTTCCTCGACCGCGACGGCAAGTTGCGCTGGCTCGACGGCGAGATCACCATCAACTTCGGCAAGAAGAAGGGCGCCAAGCTCCGCGATCTCGTCATCGAAGAGCCCAACTTCCTCAAATGGATCCTCCACGGCGACTTCGCGCGCGACACCAAGGACGTCGTCCGCGGAGCCCTCGAAGGCCGCTGGCCCGCCGTCCCCGCCGTCACGCCGAGCAGCAAGCCCGCCGACATCAAGCTGTAGTCCCTTCCGCCCCATCGAGGACACCCGCCATGCCAACCTACAAGCTCCACATCGAGTCCGGCCCGGACATCGGACGGCAGTTCGAGATCAAACCCGAAGGCGCCAGCATCGGGCGCTCGAACCAGAACGACATCGCCATCGCCGATGCCCAGCTCTCCCGCCACCACTGCAAGGTCTACTTCTTGGGCGACGAACTCTGGGTCTCCGATCTCGCCACGCTCAACGGCACCGTGCACAACGGCGTCGTGATCCGGGAAGACGTCAAACTCGCCGTGGGCGACACGATCACCATCGGCGACAGCGTGCTGCGCCTCCTGAACGCCTCCCCCCAGCCCCAGACCGCGCCGGTTCCCGCCCCCGCTCCGACGCCCGAGCCCGCTCCGGCGATTGCCAACCCGTCAGGGGCTCCCATCGACCTCGGATTCAACGGCGACCAGCCGCCGCCCTCGCAAACACCTCCCGACGTCCGCAAAACCCTCCTGCGCGCCCTCGCCGCCTTCGTCGCACTCTGCGCCATCGCCATCGCCGTCAAGCTCGCGCTGGGCGATGGCGAAGACGAGCCCGAGGCGATGACCCCGGTCGCCGTCCGCGTCGAGGACGACGTGCGCATCCACTACGTCAAGCTCGAAGGCTCGGCCGAAAACGTCTTCCGCTACGAGCTCGCCCTCGCCCCGGACGGCGCCCTTTCCGTCTCCATCGACGATCTCGGTCAGGGCCGACAGGTCCGCAAAGCCACGGAGACGCCCGTCGCCCCCGAGCTGCGCGCCGACCTCGCCCGCAAGTTCGCCAATGCCGGATTCTTCGAGATGGACGCGCGATACGAGGGTGTTCCGCTCGAAAACACCTGGACCGCCTACACGCTCACCGGCATCGTCAACGGGCGCGCCGCGACCGTCGCCGTCCGCAACCGCCTCGAACCGGAAGCCTTCAAAACCCTCCGCGAAGCCATCGAGACGTTCGCCCGCAACGAACTCGGTCTCTGGGCCGTCGAGTTCCCGCGGGAAAAGCTCCTCGAACTGGC
>CAYVJM010000133.1:0-1426 GCA_964451695.1 uncultured Lentisphaerales bacterium
GCCGTCGAAAACAAAGAGGAGGGTGGCCACCTCGTCGGGGCGCCACAGCGCCCCATCGCCGCAGCGCCAGTCCACGGCGATCTGGGCCCCGTCCGGTTCCATGCTAGATCGGGCTCCTGCGGATGACGGCGTTGGCGTCGCCGAAGACGGCGATGCGCGGCTGGTGCGATTCGATCTCGGCCTCGTCGAGCATGCAGAAGGAGAAGACGATGACGCGGTCGCCGACTGCGCCCTTGTGGGCGGTGGCGCCATTGAGGCAGCAGATCTTGGATCCGCGCAGGCCGGAAATGGCGTAGGTCTCGAAACGTTCGCCGTTCTCGAGGTTGGCGACGAGGATCTTCTCGAACTGCCTCAGTCCCACCATCTCCATGAAATCGGGATCGAGGGTGAGGCTGCCCTGATAGTTGAGCTCGGCAGCGGTCACCGTGAGGTGGTGTAGCTTGGCCTTCAGAAAAACAGATAGCATGGTCGCTCCTTATGCGGGAGTAAGTTACCCTTTCCCGAGGGGCTTTTCAAGAGCGATGTTGCGGCGGAAATACCAGTTGCGTTTTGCCCACGCCGATACTATACTGCGACGTGTTGCTTTGAACTGGCCTTGTGTCCGAGTCTCGCCGCTATGACAAAAATACTGATTGTTGACGATGAAGTCAGGATTTTAATCCTTCTGCAAAGCCTTTTGAAAGCAAACGGCTACGAAACCGTCACGGCGAAGGAAGGAAACGAGGCGCTGGACATCGTCAAAAAGGGCGGCGTCGATCTGATGATCACGGATCTGCGGATGTCGCCGATGGACGGCCTGACGCTGATCACCGAGGTCAAGGCCCTCCTGCCGAAACTCCCCGTGATCTTGCTGACGGCCTACGCCTCGGTGGAGACGGCCATCGACGCGATGAAGTGCGGCGCCTTCGACTACCTGACGAAGCCGTTCAAGGTGGACGAGATGCTGGCGACGGTGAAGCGCGCGGAGGCCTGCATCGAGAGCGACAGCGTCGCGGTGCCCCAGGCGCCTGAAGAGCCGCTTCGCTATCGTTTCGAGAATCTCATCGCCACCAGCACGACGATGCTGCACGTCTGCGAGATGATCCAGCGCGTGGCTCCGACGGCCGCGACCGTCCTCATCTACGGCGAGAGCGGCACGGGCAAGGAAGTCGTCGCCCGCGCCATCCATGCGAACAGCCCGCGCAAGGACAATCCGCTTGTCGCCGTCAACTGCGCGGCGCTGCCCGCCGACCTGCTCGAGTCCGAACTCTTCGGGCACACCCGAGGCGCATTCACCGGCGCCGTGGTGGACAAGCCCGGGCTCTTCGAGGCGGCGAATGGCGGAACCCTCTTCCTCGACGAGATCGGCTCCCTTCCCCTCCCCCTCCAGGGCAAGTTGCTCCGCGTCCTCCAAGACAAGGAGATCCGGCGCGTCGGCGGCAACAAG
>CAYVJM010000133.1:1436-6741 GCA_964451695.1 uncultured Lentisphaerales bacterium
TCGAGCAGATGGCCGCTGAGGGCGCCTTCCGTACGGATCTCTACTACCGGTTCGCCGTCATCACCATCGACATTCCGCCCCTGCGCGACCGCCCCGAGGACATCCTCCCCCTGGCTCAGCACTTCCTCAAGGCGGAGACCGAGGGGCTCGACTTCAAGCCCGCCTTTTCCAAGGAGACGGTGGCGCTGCTCACGGCCTACAAATGGCCGGGAAACGTCCGGGAACTCGAAAACGCCATCAAGCACGTGGCGACGTTCCTGCAGTCCGACGTCATCGAACCCGACGACCTGCCCCCGCGTATCGTCACCCGCGCCCGCGAACACCAAGCCGCTCAATCACGGGACACCTCGACCAGCCAGCCGAACGAAGCCTCCCAATCCCTCAAGGGTTTCCTCAAACTCAAGGAAAAGGAGTACTTGGACCGCATCCTCAACGACAACGACGGCGACAAGGAAAAGACGGCGAAATCCCTCCAAGTGAGTCTCGCCACCTTGTACCGGAAGCTATCCGACGACGCCCCGCAGCCCACCCAGGGACCGTGACGTCGTATCGAGGCCCCCCTGTCGACAACGTCCAGCCCCACATGCCCCACCCGAACTCTGAACGCACCGCCAGCACGGCGCCACCTGTTTCCGAACCTCCTTCCCGGCCGATTGCTCATCCCGAGCTTTCGGCCTCGTTGGCTCCGCCTCTCTCCGCCCCCGGTCTCGCCCACGACATCAACAACCTGCTCCTCGTCCTCCAGAACACCGTCGAGTCGGTCTGGCCGACGACGGACTCCCCCGCCGAGCGCGAGGCCGTCGAAACGATCCGCTTGGCCGTGGCCAAGGCCCGGGTTCTCGCGTGCGACATCATGGAGGCCGACTCCCACTGCCGTCTGCTGAAGCCCATTTCGACCGAACCCAACGCCCTCGTCAACGCCTTTCGCCCCCTGTTGCGCGCGATCGTCGCCAAGAACGTCCGTCTCGACATCAGGCTCGCCAGCGACGTCCCCGCCATCAAGGTCGACCGAGACGGATTTTGCGAGATCCTCCTCAACCTCGTCAAAAACGCCTCGGAGGCGTTCTCCGGGCGCCAGGGCGAGATCGCCATCGAAACCGCCGAGCTCGATCTGAATCACGACCAGCTCTCCGCCTTTTCATTCCGCGGCTGCGTCCCCCTGCCCGGCTCCGGCGCGCTCTTCACCGTTCGCGACAACGGCCCGGGCATTGATCTCGCCCTTCTCGACGAGGTCGCCGAGCGGCGCTTCACCACGAAGCCCCATGGGCACGGCATCGGCCTGGCCAACGTCGTCGCCCTCGTCAAGGCCGCCGGCGGAGGCATCTGCATTCGGACCTCCCCCAACAAGGGCTTCTGCTTCAACATCTGGATCCCCGCCACCTCCGACAAAGCCGTGGAGGAGGACTCCCCCCGCGAACCCGCCAGACGAACCTTCCCCGCGCGATCTTCGAAGACGCGCCCCTTGCGCGTCCTGATGCTCGACGACGATCCCGCCATCCTCCAAAGCTCCTCGCTGCTCCTTGCGTCGATGCATGCGGAGCCGATCCTCGCCGACACCCAGAACACGGCCTTCCAGCTCTTCAAGGAAAACCAGCGCAAGATCGACCTCGTCTTCCTCGACGCCAACGTCGACCGCATGTCCACCCTTCCCCTGCTCGAACGCTTCCGCCAGCTCGATCCCGAGATCCCCTGCATCATCGTCTCCGGCTACGCCGAATCGCGCATCCGCTGCATCTTCAAGCAGGATCTCTACAACGGCTTCCTCGGCAAACCCTACACGCGTTCGGACATGGAGAACATCCTCTCGCGCTTCGCCAACGCCCCCTGAACCGGCAGCGACCGAACCGCTTCCGAGCCGCGAACGTTTCTAGAGACAACCACCCGCCCCCCGCTCCACCCTGTGGAGGGCATCAGGACACCCTCCATGAAAGCATACCGCCTCCCCACCTCCGCCGCCGCGGTCCTCGCCGTCCTCGCCCTCGTCGCCCCCCCCGCGCCGGCCGCGAACGCCGCTCCGGACCCCGCCACCGACGCCGCCATCGAGAAGGGCGTCGCCTGGCTCGTCGCCAAACAGGCCGAAGACGGATCGTTCTCCAACCCGCAGTTTCCAGGCCTCTCCGGCCTCGCGCTCTGGGCCGTCGCCGCCTCCGGAAATCCCGCCTGCTCCAACGTCGTCCGCAAAGGCGCCGACTACATCCTCTCCAAGGCCCAGGCCGACGGCGGCATCTACACCCCGATCCCCGGCCGCAAAGGCGGCGGTCTCGCCACGTACAACACCGCCGTCTGCCTGACCGCCCTCGCCGCGACCGGCCGAGACGACATCACCGACGTCGTGCTCGCCGCCCGCGCCTTCCTCGCCGAATCCCAGCACCTCGGCGACGACGTCTTCAAGGGCGGATTCGGCTACGACAAGCAGACCGACCGCCCCTACACCGACCTGATGAACACCCACTTCGTCATCGAGGCGATGCGACGCACCCAGACTTTTGAAGACCGCCGCCCCGCCGGACAGAAACGCATCGACATCAACTGGCAGGCAGCCCTCGACTACGCCAACCGCCTCCAGAACGGATCGGACACCGGCGACAGCGCGGGCGGCTTCTACTACAGCCCCGGCGACGCCAAGGCCGGCACCGAGAAACGCCCCCCCAGACCGTCCGCGCCCGGCACCTCGGCCCAGTCCGCCAAGCCCGCGGCACCCGATGCCGCAGGCGCAACCAACGCCCCCGTCGTCCTGCGCTCCTACGGCAGCATCACCTATGCCGGGCTTCTCGCGCTCGTCTACTGCGACGTCGACCGCGCCGACCCCCGCGTCCAGTCCGCTCTCAACTGGGTCTCGCGCCACTGGACGCTTGACGAAAACCCCGGCATGCAGGACCAGGGGCTGTACTTCTTCTACAACGTGATGGCCCGCTCCCTCGCCGCCGGCGGTATCGAGTCCATCCCCCGCGAACAGGGCGGAACGATCGCCTGGGCGCGCGAACTCGTCGCCAAGGTCGTCTCCCTGCGCCAGGAGGACGGAAGCTGGGTGAACCGCAACGGCCGCTTCTGGGAGAACGACCCCGTCCTCGCCACCGCCTACTCCGTGCTCGCGCTCGAATTCGCCACCGGCCGAACCAAGTAGCGCACGCGACCACCCGGTTCGCAAGGGATCAAGGCGAACTGGGAACTCGACCTCCTCCGTCCAAGCTAACCGCCCGCTCGGGGCAGAAGCAGCAACTTGACGGTGCCGGAGGAGTGGCGACCTTCGACGGAGACGTCGAGCGCCATTTCGAGGCGCGCGCCGTCGAAGTGCGAGGCGTCCAGGACAAAGCGCGTCTCGGCCTTCGCGCCCCAGACGTTGTTGAGGGGCAGGGAGACGACGCGGGGCGAGACGACCTCGACGCCCGGCGGCGTGAACAGCGTGATGCGCACCCAGTGCTGCTGGCGCGTGAGATCCGAGTTCTCGACCGTCACGGTGATGCCGCGAGGCCGGTCCTTGTCGTAGAAGACGCTCCCTTCGTAGTCGACGCGCAGGTTGAACACCGGGAAGGCGTAACGCACCGCAAAGGGAGAACCCGCGCAAAGCGTCGGCATCGAGGGGCGCTTTTCCTTGCCGAGGCCGTTGATGCCCGCCAGATAGGCGTTGGCGATATCCTTGCAGAACAGCTCGTCGCCTTCGCGGCAGCTCACAACGTAGCCGCCTGGCGCGAGGATGTCGCAGAACTCGCGACCGAGGAAGAGCGGCGTCGTGCGCAGCACACGATCGGCCAGTTCGGTGGAAGTGCGCGGGATCCACACGCCGCAGGTGCGGTCGATGCAGAGCGTGACGATCTGGTCGTTGAGCGGATCGGTCCACTTCGCCGGAAGTCCGGAGGCGCCCGCGATGATGCCCATCGTCGCGCCCAGCGTCGCGCACGTGCAGTCGGTGTCCTCGCCGCAGGCGTTGGCCAGGCAGATGGAATTGCCGAAATCGCCTTCGCCGTAGAGCCACCCGGCGATCGCGTAGGCGCAGTTCTCCGGTGCGTCGAAGCCGGGCTCGCCGACCTCGAACGCAGGCTCCAGAGCCTTCGCCGCCTCGATCGTGCACCACTGGACGCCGAATGTCCCCGGCGCCGCGTTGTGGATGCGCGTGCGCGCCTCCTTGAACGGGACGCCCTCGTCGTGGCAGCGAATCGCCTCGCCAATCGCCCGCGCCAGATGCGAGCCCCCGGGAATGTAGGAGAGGCCGATGTCGATGAGCTTGCGGATGTCGCTTTCGACGAACGCCGCGCTCTGCAGCGCCGCGAAGAAGACCTCGCCATAGGCGCCCTCCTCCGCGTGGTCGACGATCGCGTCCTCGAATGCGTAGCGCGCGGCGATCTCGGGATGGCCCGGCGCGAGGCAGGCCCAGATCTCCGAGCGGATGAAGCAGCCGCAGGAGTTGCGGTAGACGTTGTCGAAGTGCCCCGAGATCGGCGGGAGCAGACCGGCGCGGAGGTTCGACTTGCCGGTGCCGTACTCCACCCAGTGCGGGATCACGAAACTCAACCAGTATTCGCCGAGGATCGATGCGTTCACCTGGCGGCCGAACTTCTCGACCGCCGCCAGCCAGACGATCTGCAGGTCGAGGTCGTCGTTGGGTGGCGGCCCCTTCGAGAGATCCTGCGTGTAGAAGTCGATCTCCGTGATCTGGCGCTTGCCCTCGAACGGCGCACCCAGCACGCCGCCGATGTTCTTGCCCGCCCAGCACCCCGCCACCTTGTCGCGATAGGTCGCGAAATCAAGCTTGTTCATGTGCGCCTCAAATTTCCAAGTTCAGGTATTTGCGCTCGCGGGGCGTGAGGGAGACCTTCAGCGCCTCGAAACAGGACCTCGTTTCAGAGGTCTGACGCGGACCGATCAGCGGGAACGTCGGAAAGGGCTGCTGCAGCACCCACGCGAGCGCGATGTTGATCGGCTCGCACCCCTTCTTCGCAGCCAGCTCGATGGCCCGGGCCTGGCGCTTGAAGTTGTCCTCCGAATACCAGCTGTTGACCAGCGAGGCGTCCTCGCGCAAATCCGGCCGCGCCCGCGAGGGGACGAAGAAGCCGCGCGCCTGGCTCGACCACGGCAGGAGCGCGATCTGCGTCTTCTTGAGGAAGGCCCGCGACGCCGCGTCGTGCGCATGCAGGCAGCCGCCCCACACGGGGTTGACCATCTCGGCAAGCGAGAGGTTGTTCGACAGCACCGAGAAGCCCTGCAGGCCCCTGCGCTTCGCGTAGGCGTTGGCCTTGCGCACGCGGTCGATCGTCCAGTTGCTGCCGCCGAAGGCCTTGATCCTGCCGGCGCGCACCAGCTCGTTGAG
>CAYVJM010000134.1:0-6713 GCA_964451695.1 uncultured Lentisphaerales bacterium
CAGGAGTTGCTGGGTGACGTCGGCGTCTTCTACGGCGCGGCGATCATCGCGGTCTTCAACCTCGTGCTCTGGAGCTACGGCCTCGTTCTGATGAGCGGCGAGACGCGCCAGATGAACGCCCGCAAGATCCTGCTCAACCCCGGCGTGACGAGCGTCGCCGTCGGCGTGGCGTTCTTTCTCATATCGTTCAAGCTCCCCCCGATCCTGCTGGAACCGATGCGGGCGATGGCGGCGCTGAACACCCCCCTGCCGATGCTCATCATCGGCTACTACCTGGCGGACGCGAAGCTCGGGCGGGTGGTGGCGGACGCGAAGGTCTACGGCGTGATGGCGCTACGGCTCCTCGTCGTCCCCCTGCTGGTCCTCGGTGCCCTGCTGCTCGCCGGCGTCCGGGACGGCACGGCCGTCGTCGCGGGCATCATCGCGGCCAGCGCCCCGGCGGCGGCCGCCACGACGATGTTCTCGGCGAAGTTCAACCAGGACACGATCCTCTCGGTGGGGATCGTGTCGTATTCGACGCTGCTGTCCCTCGTCACGATGCCCTTGGTCGTCGGGCTGGCGCGCCATCTGGCGTCCTGACGGGCGCGAAAACTAACTGGAAGCTCACAATCGGGTCGTCGCGGGCTAATGCCGCCATGGTTCACTGGTGTCGACAAGAGAAAACACCAACCCAGGAGGAACACCCCATGGACAACACCCTGATTCGCAACACGACGTTGGCGGCGGTTCTCGCGGGCGGCATGGCCCTCGCGGCGAGCGCGGCCCCGGACAGGCTCGTCCTCGACGGTTCGACGACGGTCGGCCCCATCGCGAAGGCTTTCGCGGAACACCTCATGCGCCAGGATCCGGCGATCAACATCACGGTCAGCGAATCCGGCAGCGGCAACGGCGCGAAAGCCCTGCTCAACGGCACGTGCGACATCGCGACGCTCTCCCGACACCTGAAGCCCGCGGAGCGGGAGGCGATGGAGGCCAGGGGCGTCAAGCCCGTCGCCCACGTCGCCGCCTACGACGCCCTGCCCGTCGTCGTCCACCCCTCCAACAAGGTCGGCGGCCTGACGATCGAACAGATCCGCGGCATCTACACCGGCAAGATCGTCAATTGGAAGGAAGTCGGCGGATTCGACAAGCCCATCGTCGTGATCAGCCGCGACACGAACAGCGGGACGTTCGAGACCTTTTCCGAGCTCGTGCTCGGCAAAGACGGCAAGATCGTTCCCGCGGCCGAGTACACGGGCAGCAACGGTGCCGTGCGCCAGCGCGTCCAGAAGACGGAGGGCGCCATCGGCTATCTGGGGCTCGGGTTTGTCGACGACACGGTCAAGGTCGTCGAGGTGAACGGCGTCGAGCCTTCGGTGGAGACGGTGCTGGACAAGACGTATCCGATCAACCGCGAGCTCTTCATGTTCACGAACGGGGAGCCCGCCGCCGGGAGCCTCGCCGCGAAGTTCCTCGCGATGATCGGGTCGAAGGCCGGCGCCGCGATGGTCGAGGAGATCGGCTTCGTGCCGGTCAGCGGCCGCTGATCCGCCGGGCGAGGCGCGCGAGCTTGCGAGGCAGCAGTCCGGGATCCGCGTCGTAGCCGCGCACCGGGAGCCAGATAATGGGCCGTCCGGCGTTGAGCCGGGCGGCCACGACTTCTTCCAGCCCCGCCACGGTGAAAATGCCCGTGGCCCACTTGCCGGGCGTGCTTTCCAGCACGCAGGTGGCGGTGAAGAGATGGCAGTTGTTGAAGAGCAGGTTGTAGTTGAGCCGCCTCACCCCTTCGACGGCGGTTTGCGCCATGCGCGCCGCGCCATCGCTGCCGAGGACGCGCGCGGTCGCGCGGTCGCACGCCGCGTAGATGAAGGCGCCGGTGCGGGCCGCGGCATCGTCGCCGCCGTCGCGGAACGCGGCGAGGCTCACGCGCCGGAGACGGCCGGAGCCATGCAGCTCCGCCACCTTGCCGTCCCCGAGATAGACGCCGGAATGCTCGATGGCCAGGGCGAGGTTGACGAGCAGCGGCGTGCCGGGGCGTGGATCGACGGCCGGGTGGACGATCGCGCCGACGACGCGGGCGACGTTCCTCATCACGCTGTCCGCCAGCGGATTGTCGGCGAGTCGGTCTCTGCGCGATGCGCCTTTCATTGGACTGGGGTGCGCTTGCGCGGCGCGCGTCTGCCCCGGCGCGTCGGCGGTGCGGAAGGGGAGGGGACCGGCGCGCGGGCTGCGGGTGTCCCGGCCGGCTTGCCCTCATCGGCCAGCCAGGCGCGGTAGGCGGCGATTTCGACGAGACTGGCGCGCAGCACCATGGCGAAGACGGAGGCGTCGTCGATGTAACCCAGTCCGGGGAGGAAGTCGGGGATGATGTCGATGGGCAGAATCAGGTAGAGAAATGCGAAGCCGATGGCGGCGATGAAGCGCCAGGGTGCGCGGTAGCGGCCGCGGGCATAGTCCACGAGCAGCCGCCAGAGCAGCTTGACGTCCTCCACAATGCCGCGGAGGTGACGCGTCTTCGTGGCGACGGTGTCGGCTTGTCCGAGAACCTCCTCGAGCTGGGCCTCGTCAAACGCGCGGGCGCCATGGTCCAGCGTGGCCTCGGCCCGCGCCTGTTCCTCGGGCGTGAGGGCTTGAATGGGGTGCCGGGCCGGTTTGGCGTGGCGTGCCGCCATGGAGGGGGTTCTCGGGGCGCTTAGCACGCCGCGGCGAAGCGGCGGAGATTTTCGAGGGAGATGGCGATGCCGTCGAGGGGGTTCTCCATGCCTTCGAACTCGATCGAGAGGGCGCCGTCGTAGCCGGCGCGCTTGAGGATGCCGAGGCAGGCCTGGACGGGGACTTCGCCGTGGCCGATGATCGATCCGCGAAGGTAGTTGCCCCCCCGCGAGCGGAACCAGCCCCGGCCCGGATCGGGCATGGTGGCTGCCTTGACATGGAAGTCTTTGGCGTGGACGTGGAAGGCGTAGGGCGCCACGCGGCCGACCGCCTGCAGGGAGGGATCGTCGGCGCAGAGGAAGTTGCCGATGTCCACGAGGAGGCCGAAGTTGGGGTGGTCGACGCCGTTGGCGAGCTTCTCGACGCGTTCGCTGTCCTGGCAGAAGAAGCCGTGGTTCTCGACCATCGTGCGGATGCCCAGGTCGGCGGCGTATTCGGTGACGGCGCGGCAGCCGCGGACGAGCAGCGGGAGGGCGGCGTCGAAGCTCCGCGGCCCGACGTGTTCGGCGGGGAAGCCGCGCGTGGCGTCGTGGCGCATGCCGGTGGCGCCGAGGGCCTTGGCGATGCGAACTTCGCCCTTGAGGCGTTCGACCTCGGCCTTCAAGTCGCCGCCGGAGCCGTTGATGAAGTCGGCGCCGATCGTGTAGTTGGTGATGGGCAGGCCGGCGGCCTCGCAGGTCTCACGGACCTTGGGGGCGAAGGTTTCGAGCGTCTCGCCCTGGGGGACGGACAGGCCGGCGAATTCGATGTAGTCGAAGCCCATTTCCTTGGTCTTGGCGACGACCTCGAGCTGGGTCATCTTGCCGGAGCCGACGAGGCGGGAGAAGCTGTAGGAACTGACGCCGATTTTCATGGTCGGGAAATCTCCTGAGAAGGGGGGGTATTGTTGACGATAGATTAGAGGCCGAGGCCGTTGAGAAACTGGACGCCGCGGGCGATGTCGCCGTAGCGGTCTTCGCCTTCCTCGCGTTCGATCGTGAGGAAACCGGGGTAGTTGATTGCGGAAAGCGCCTGGAGGTAGGGCTTCCAGGCCACGTCGCCCTCGCCGAGGGGCAGTTCTACGAACGGCGCGCCGCCGAGGGCCTTTTCGAGGTCGGGATAAGAGCCGTCCGTGAATGCGGCGTAGACCTGCTCGGGGTCGCAGACTCGGAGGTTGCGGCCGTCCTTGGCGTGGGTGTGGACGATGTAGGGGGCGAGGGTGGCGACGGCGGCGACCGGGTCGTCGCGGCAGACCATGACGAGGTTGGCGGGGTCGAGGTTGACGCCGATGCCGGGGACGCCGAGGGAGTCGAGGAAGCCGCGCAGGACGCGGGCGGTTTCGGGGCCGGTTTCGATGGCGAAGGAGACGCCCTTCGAGGTCGCGTAGCCGCCCAGTTCGCGGCAGACCTTCTGAAGCATGGCGTAGACGGGGGAGGCGGCGTCGGCGGGAACGGAGCCGATGTGGGTGGTGACGACCTTCGTGCCGAGGTCCACGGCGAGATCGACGATCGTCTTGGAGCGGGCGATGCGGGCGGGGTTCCTGGCGGGATCCATGAAGTTGCCGATGTCGCCGCAGAGCGCGGAGAGGACGAGGCCCTGCTCGTCGAGAAAGGAGCGGAATGCGCGGCGCGCGGGGGCGTCGAGGAGTTCGGGGGCGAACGTCTTGGAGCCGCCGTAGATCTGGACGCCTTCCGCGCCGACGGCCTTGGCGGCCAGCACGCCCTCGCGCGGAGGGAGGCGGAACGAGTCGACGACGACACCGATTTTGAATGACTTCATCTGCTGGGGATTCCCGCTCCGATCAAACCGCCGGGGATTCGGGCGGCTCGGACTGCCGCGCACCGGCATCATCTTCTGAAACTGCCCATTAGTGTGGCAGGTGCGCCGCGATCCGTCAATTTGAAATATCGCGGTTGCGTCTCCGTTTTCCTTTTGCTACCATTTGGCTAGCTTCATGCATAGGTAGGATGCAAAGACCGGAGCCTAGGTCCAACCGGAGATGGGGGCGGATATGCGTTCGATTTTCAGAGGAGGAGGAATTCTGACGGCCGGAATCGCGGTCGCGGTCGTGGCCGCGGCGGTTTCCGCCTCGGCGCAGGATTTGAGCCGCAATCCTGAATTCGCGCTGGAGATGGCGTACATCGAGGCGCTGAACAACGCCCGGATGACGGACTACGCGGCGCTCGTGCTGGCGGATCTGGAGCGCAAGTTCCCCGAGGCCAAGGGCGCGCTCAAGCGCATCAAACTCGAGCAGATTCTCCAACTCGGCGACTTTGACAAGGCGATGGCGATGATCGCCCAGGAGCCGGATCCCGAGGCGCCCGAGACGTGGGCGATGAAGCTGACGGTCGCGGACTACCACTACGCCCGCGGCAAGTACAAGGAGGCCTTGGGCTCCTACCATGCGTTTTTCGAGAAATACAAGGCCGCTCCGCCTCCGAGCATCGCCACCTTCTACAAGGAGTCCTACTACAAGTTCGCCCAGATGCTGATCTTCCTGGATCAGCCGAAGGCCGCCGTGACGGCGTACGAGGGGCTGCTCGCCATTAAGGACCTCGATGCGGCCACCCGCCGCCAAGCTTCGTTCGAGGCGGCTGAGCTGATGGTGAAGATCGCCAAGGACATGAAGCCCGGCAAGGACCGCGACGATCTCCTCGCCAAGGCAAAGAAAGGCGCCGAGAATTTAATGTGGAGCCCGGACCTCTGGTTCGGCCGCAGCCTCGCGCTCGTCGCCCACATCTACGTCATCCAGGGCGACGTCGCGCGCGCGGGCAAGCTGATGAAGGACTACATGCCCCAGCTCCGCAACATCGACAAGCAGCTCCAGGAACAGTCCGATGAGACGGGCGAGGATCTCTCCGCGCTCAGCCCGATCGCGGAATGCCGCTACCTGATGGGCGTGATGATGCAGGAGGAGGCCGTCAAGCTCCTCGACCAGGGCACCCCCGACGTCAAGCAGGCCTCCGGACTGCTCGCCGAGGCGCTGGGCCACTTCGTCAACGTCTACGTGAAATACCCCTCCACGTCGTGGGCGCCGGACGCGATGACCCGCTCCGAGGAGGTCCAGGTCATTCTCAAGGATCGCTGCAACGTGCGCGACATCCAGATGGACATCACGCCGGAGCAGCGCAAGGGCATTGCGGAGAAGCAGTTCGCCAGCGCGCGCAAGCTCTTCAACCAGCAGCAGCTCGAGGCCGCCGTCTCCGCCTACGAGGTCGTCCTCGGCCAGTTCCCCGATGCCATCCCGCATTCGGTGTCGGCCGCCAGCGAATATGCGCGCGCCTACATCCAGCTCGGTGACAACGAGCAGGCCACCGCCGAGGAGAAGCAGTACTACGCCCTCTGCGCCGAGACGATCACCGGCCATCTGGCCGAGCGCTTCTGCAAGGCTCCCCGCGAGGGAATGACGCTGGCCGGCGACGAGCTTCGCCGCATCGCCGACACCTATGGCGAGCGCAACCAGTTCGCGATGCGCGACGCGACGATGGCGCTCTTCTTCGGCCGGTTCACCGAGCATCCGCTCTCCGCCTCCCTGCTCATGGCCGCGGCCGAGAAGCTGTACAAGGACAACGACTTCGCGGGCGCGGAGCCCTACTACCGGCGTCTGACGGACGACTATGGCCGCTCGCCGCTTTCCTTCAGCGCGATGCTGCGCCTTGCCGACTGCTACGCCAAGCTCGCCCAGGTCGACAAGGAGCTGGAGGTCCGCAAGGCCTACGTCGAGCGCGTCGCCAAGCGCGAGAAGCCCGGCAACGACCTCGTCGTCGGCCGCTATCTGCTTGTGCGGCTCCAGCGCAACGAGGCGATCCGCAGGCTGCGCGAGGCCAACGCCCAGTTCGAGGCCGCCCGCAAGGGCGGGGCCCCCGCCACCCCTGCGGCGGGCGCCGATGCCGCCGCTCCGGCCGAGGGCGCACCCGCCTCCGATGCCGCGGCCCCCGCGGCCCCAGCCGCCGATCCGATGGCCGAGGCGATGAAGGCCGTCGCCGCGGCGAACGGCGAGCTGGCCATCGCCGCCAACGAGTACAAGAAGCTCATCGACCTGC
>CAYVJM010000135.1:0-6661 GCA_964451695.1 uncultured Lentisphaerales bacterium
GCTCAAGGATCTTGCCACGGGCATGACGATGGCACAAGCCGAGGCGATCCTCGGCAAGCCCGTCAAGACCGACGGCGGCCTGCGTGAATACACCGGCGGCAGCGGCAGCGTGATCAAAGTCCAGTACGGCCCGGACGGCCGCCTCCAGCGCGCCGAGCGTCATTTCCCCGGCGGCGCCGTGATGATCTTGGCGCAATGAAGTCGGCCCGCCGGCGGCAACCCGACATTCACCGTACGCAATCCGTTGATTGGAACCCCTCAGGCGTGGGGCGTCATTCGCGCACGATGTCGAACCGCCGGATGTCGAGCGTCCCGATGCCCGCCGGGGCGGGCCCGGGGGCCACGACCTGGAAGCGCAGCAGGAGATGGAAGCCCGCCGGGCAGGCCACAACGTCGCGAAACGCGGTGGTTTCGCCAAGCGTCTTCCCGCGATAGCCGTCCGGTGTGTTCAGCTCGGCCTTCCAGATCGGAAGGGCGTCCTGGAAGCGATCGTCGACCAAATGCAAGGACGCCAGCGTCGTCCACGTCTCGGGCAGATTCGCGCGCATCAGCATCCGATACGGGAGCACGTCAAAACGCGACTTGTCGACGACCACGCTGTTGACGTCCCAGCCCGTCGCCGCGCGCCAGGCATCCAACCTGAACCGCCGAAAGGCACCATCGTCCTGGACGTCCGTCGCCGGGGCCCCCGTCAAGGGGAAAATCGGATCATTGCCAATCGCAACACCCTGGAAACTGACCGGGTACGGTCATTGCACGGTTTGTGTTTCCCAATTGCTTTCGACTGCCGTATAATCCCGCCGCTATACCCCCGAAACCTCAACGGAGACCATTCGACATGGACAAGCCCCTCGCCTCGACGCTGAAGAACCCCGGCAAGACCTTCCGCGGCGCGCCCTTCTGGGCGTGGAACGCCAAGCTCGAACCCGCCGAGCTGCGCCGTCAGATCCGCATCATGAAGCAGATGGGCCTCGGCGGCTTCTTCATGCATTCGCGTGTCGGCCTCAACACCGAATACCTCGGCAAGGACTGGTTCCGCTGCATCAAGGCCTGCGTCGACGAGGCGAACAAGCTCGGCATGAACGCCTGGCTCTACGACGAAGACCGCTGGCCGAGCGGCGCCGCCGGCGGCAAGGTGACGAAGGTCTTCCCCGAATACCGCATGCGCCGGCTCGCGATGACGGACGGCGCCGACGGCTGGGACCTCGGCGAGGCGGGCGCGCCCGTCACGCTCGCGTGGTTCGCCGTCTCCGGCAAGACCGACGACGGCGCCATCGCCGACTACCGCCGCATCGAAGGCCCCGATGCGCCCCGCTCCGAGGGCGAAGTGCCGATCCTCTTCTACGACCGCGCCCAAGACCCCTCCCCCTGGTACAACGACGGCACGTACCTCGACACGCTCAGCGTCGAAGCGGTGGACAAATTCCTCGAAGTCACCCACGAGGCCTACCTCGCGCAGTGCGGCGGCGACTTCGGTGGCGCCATCCCCGGCATCTTCACCGACGAGCCCAACTACGGCGGCCTGCGCCCCTGGACGCGCGCGCTCCCCGACGCCTTCCGCGCGATGCACGGCTACGACGTGCTCGACCACCTCCCCGAGCTGTTCTTCAAGGTCGGCGGCGACGCCTTCTCCAAGGCGCGCCTCGACTTCATCGACACCGCGACGCAGCTCTTCGTGGACGCCTTCAGCAAACGCATCGGCGACTGGTGCGGGCGCAACGGCATCGAATACACCGGCCACGTCCTCGCGGAGGACAACCTTGCCTCGCAGACCGACGTCGTCGGCGAGGCGATGCGCTTCTACGAGCACATGCAGGCGCCCGGCATCGACCTGCTCACCGAGCACTGGTCCATCTACCGGACCGCCAAGCAGTGCACGTCGATGGCGCACCAGTTCGGGCGCCGCCGCCGCCTCTCCGAGACGTACGGATGCACGGGCTGGGACTTCCCGCTCGAAGGCCACAAGGCCCTCGGCGACTGGCAGATGGCGCTGGGAATCAACCTGCGCTGCCAGCATCTGGCCTGGTACTCGATGGCCGCCGCGGCCAAGCGCGACTACCCCGCCAGCATCTTCCGCCAGTCCCCGTGGCACGGTGCTTACGGTGCCGCAGAGGCCTACTTCGCCCGCATCGGCGAAACGCTCTTCGCCGATGGCTTCGAGGAAGTCCGCGACCTGCTCGTGATCCACCCCGTCGAATCCGCCTGGGGCGTCAAGATCGGCCGCGACGCCGAGGCCGTCCGCGAGATCGATCGCCCGTTCGTCGCGATCGGCAGCGCCCTGCTCGGCGCGAACATCGACTTCGACTACGGCTCCGAGGAGGTCATGTCGCGCCACGCGCGCGTCAAGGGCGGACGGCTCCACGTCGCGAAGGCCGCTTACCAGGCCGTCGTCGTCCCGCCGATGCTCACGATCCGCGCCAGCACGCTGAAGCTGCTGGCAGATTACGCCGCAGCCGGCGGCCAGGTCTGCTACGTGGGAGAACCGCCGGCGCGCGTGGACGGCGTCCCGTCGAAGGCCGCCGCGAAGGCGTTCAAGGCCTTCGCCACCTGCGCCCTCGCGGACGTCCCTGCGGCGGTCGCGCCGCGCGCCCGCCGCGTCTCGATCGCGCAGGACGGCGTCGAGACCGAGGCGACGCTGCATCTGCTCAGCGAGCGCAAGGGCGCGCTCTCGCTCTTCGTCTGCAACACCTCGATGGCGATGCCGACGGCGGAGGACGAGATGAACGCCAAGTTCGTCCGCGACCGCGATCTCGAATACCCGCGCGCGGTGCTCAAGGTCTTCTCCCGCGCGCGCGGCGACGTGTACGAGATCGACACGATGAACGGCGCGATCCACCGCGTGGACTTCACGCGGGAAAAGGGCGCGTACGTCGTCCCCTGCCCGCTCGGCCGCCTCGAGTCGCGCCTCTTCGTCATCACCGAGGAAAAGCTCGGTCGCACGCAGGCGCCGCGCAAGCGCGCCGTGGCGGTTGCGAAGACGCTGCCCCTGCCCGCCGCGAAGCTCAAGTACGCGCTTTCCGAACCGAACTTGATGGTGCTCGACCACGCGCGCTGCGCGGTGGACGGCGGATCGGCCGGCGAGGAGAAGTTCATTCTCGCGATCGACAAGGAGCTGCGCGCCGCGCTCGGCGCGAGCCCGCGCAGCGGACACATGGTTCAGCCGTGGGTGGCCGGCGAACGCAAGCCGGAGAAGGACCTGGCGTTTTCGCTGGCCTATTCGTTCACCTGCGAGAAGATCCCCGCGAAGGGCGTCGTCCTCTGCATCGAACGCCCGGATCTCTACACGATCACGCTCAACGGAAAAAAGGTGAAAGCGGAAGACAAGGGTTTCTGGATGGACCCCGCGATCCGCCGCATCCCGCTGCCCAGGCTGAAGAAGGGCGAGAACGCGCTCGTGCTCGAAGGCCGCTACCACGAGTTTCTGCCCGGCTTCGAGGCCATCTTCCTGATGGGCGAGTTCGGCGTTCGCGACGAACGCGTCGTCTGCGCGCTCCCCGAGACGCTCGACATCGGCGACTGGGTGCCGCAGGGTCTCGAAAACTTCGGGGGCAACGCGACCTACGCGATCCCGATCGGCCGACGACCCGCGGCGAAGGGACGCGTCGTCCTGCGCATCCCCGCGTGGCGCGGCGCGGCCCTCGGCATCCGCGTCAACGGCGGCGCGGAGACGCTTCTGCCCTGGCCGCCCTACGAGCTGGATGTCACGGACGCGCTGCGGGATTCCCGCAACGTCGTCAAGGTGACGGTGTACGGACACCGGCGCAACGCCTGCGGGCCGTTCTACCTCAAGGACTGCAAGTGGCCGACTTGGTCGGGCCCCGGCGAGATGGATCGCCATGACGTGCGCGAGCGCGGACTCGTCCCCTGCGGTCTGCTCAAGCCCGTCGAACTGGCGTTCTCGTAGCACCGCGGCGCGGGGTCGGGGGGTCTCCTGGGGCTTTCAGCCGCCCCGGGCTCCCAGCACCGCCTGCGTGGCGGAGACGGCGAAGAGCGCGGCGGTCTCGACGCGAAGCACCTGCGCACCCAGCGACACGGGCGCCGCGCCCGCGTCGCGAACGGCCGCCTCGAGTTCCTCCGGCGCCAGATCCCCTTCAGGGCCGATCAGCCAGCCGACCGGCCCCGAAAAACCCGTACGCCGCAAATCCATCAGCAGAGCGCCGGCATCCTGCGTCTCGCCGGTCAGCGCGCCCACGAACAGCCGGCCATCAAAGGCCTGCATCGCGCGCAGCGCCTCCGGCCAGAGGAGGGGCGCACCGACCTCCATCAGCCAGCCCGAGGCCGACTGCCGCAACGCGGACTCCGCAATACGCCGCCAGCGATCGGACTTCTCCCCGGAAGCCGGCCTTGCGACTGCCCGCGCGGACACGACGGGCACGAGGCACGCCACGCCCAGCTCGGCGGCCTTCTCAACGAGCCAGTCCATCCGGCTCGGCTTGGCCACGCACTGGAAGAGCGTGATCGCCACGGCGGGCGGGGGCAGGGTCTCGACCTCGCCATGCGGACGGCAGACGACGGCGCGCCGCCCCGCCTCCACGACCCTTGCGGTGCGGCGGTGGCCGAAGCCGTCGAGAAGCGCCAAGACGTCGCCCGGCGCGGCTCGCAACACGGCGGCGAGATGACGGGATTCAGCCTCGCCCAGACTGAAGGCGGCATCGCCCAGCAGATTCTCGGTCGTGGCGAGAGCGGTGTGCATGGCGGGAAGACCGCGCGGGCCTGCGGCTACTTCGCGGCCTCGCGGATCGCGTCGCGCCGCGCCATGAACGCCGCGGCGTTCTGGCGGAAGCCGCGCGCGTCCGGGTAGGACGACTCGTCGGAAGCGGCCGCGAACTCCTCGAGGGCGCGGCGCTGGCGCGATGACAAATGAACGGGCACCTCGATCGCGATGCGCGCGACGAGATCGCCGCTGCCGCGGCCATTCATGAGCGGACACCCCTTGCCGCGGAGGCGGAAGGATTTGCCGTTGGGCGTGCCCGGAGCGATCTTGAGCTTGGCGAGGCCGTCGATCGTGGGCACCTCCACCTCGCCGCCCAGCGCCGCCACGTCAGGCGGCACGGGGACCATGCAACCCAGGTCGTCGCCGTTGCGTTCGAAGACGGGGTTTTCGCGGACGTGGAAGACGACGTGCAGGTCGCCGTCGGCGCCGCCGCGCAGGCCGCCTTCGCCCTTGCCGGCGACGCGCACGCGCGTGCCGGTGTCGACGCCCTTGGGGATGCGCAGGAGGATGCGGACCTTCTCCTTGACGCGGCCGGAGCCGCCGCAGGATTTGCACGGCGTGCGCACGACGGAGCCTTGGCCGCGGCAGACCGGGCAAGGCTGCTGCATCCGGAAGAAACCGCCGCCGGTGACGATCGCACCGCTGCCGCCGCACTGCTTGCACGTCTCGCGCTTCGTTCCCTCGGCCGCACCCGAACCGTGGCAGGCCGGGCAGTCCCGACCCAGGGGGATCGTGATTTCCTTCGAGGCGCCGAAGAGGGCGTCTTCGAGGTCGATTTCCATGTCGTAGCGCAGATCCTGCCCGTCCTCGCCGCCGGCCCCGCCACGCGACGCGCGGCGTCCGCCGCCGCCGAAGAGGGAGTCGAAGATGCCGCCGCCCCCACCGCCTCCGAAGAGGTTGCCCAGGATGTCGGAGAGATCGACGTCCTGTCCATGGGTGAAATCGCGTCCGAAGTCGAAGCCGCCGGGGCCGAACTGCGACTTCATGCCGTCATGGCCGTAGCGGTCGTAGGCGGCTCGCTTGTTCTCGTCGCTCAGCACCTCGTAGGCCTCGGAAACCTGCTTGAACATCTCCTCCGCGTCCTTGTTGCCGGGATTGCGGTCGGGATGGTGCTTCATGGCCAGCTTGCGGTAGGCCTTCTTGATCTCATCGGCCGTGGCGGTGCGCGGCACGCCCAGCAGCTCGTAATAGTCTTTTTTCGAGGCCATGGCTAGGCCTCCACGCCCGCGGCGTTGGCCGGGGCGGCGTCGGGAGCCGCTTCGCGATCGGCGGCGACAATCACCTGGGAGGGGCGCAGGACGCGACCGTGGAGCAGATAGCCCTTGCGGGACTCGAAGAGGACGGTGCCGGGCTCCGCCGTCTCCGAGGGCATGATGGCGACGGCCTCGTGGCGCGTGGCATCGAAGACGGCTCCGGCGGACTCGATCGGCTTGACGCCGAATGAATCCAGCACGCGGACCAGCTCGTCGCGGACGAGGCGGAAGCCCTCGAGGTAGGCGGCGATGTCGCTGCGCACATCCTTTTCCATGCTCGCCTCGGCGTGGCCGAAGTGGTCGAGCACGGGGAGGATCGCCTCGACGAGATCCTCGTTGGCGCGTTTGACCATCTCGCCATGGTCTCGGGCAACGCGCTTGCGGTAGTTGTCGAAGTCGGCTTGGAGCCGGAGAAGGCGGTCGCGGAGCTTGTCGGCCTCGGAAGGCTCCGGCTCGGTGGCGGCAGCGGGCGCCTCCGCCGCGGCGTCGGGCGCGCCATCGGCAGCGGAAGCGGTCTCCACCGGCGCATCGGGGGCCGGATTCACCTCCGGATCTCCTCCCGCCGCGGGGTCCTGCCTCTGTTCGTTTTTGTGCTTCATTCCAAAGATACTCCTGAATTTCATCCCGCCGCCTGGCGCTATTGACAAATGACCCATAAGTTTACCTTTTCCCCCGTCTTCCGTCAATTGCCTGA
>CAYVJM010000136.1:0-6658 GCA_964451695.1 uncultured Lentisphaerales bacterium
TGCCGCCGGCCTTGGCGGACATGCGGTTGGCCATGTTGCCCATGCCGGGCGGCAGGTAGGTGATTTCGGGCGTGACGACGAGGATGCGCGGGGAAGCGCCGTTGTGGCCATTCCGGGAATTCGTTCGCTTGAGTGACATGTCCACCTCCTGACTGCGGACTCGGACGCCCGGCGCGGATTCGCGGCGCGGGGCCCGCTGCGCCGCCGCCTAGTTGTCCAGCACGGCCCAGGTCATGTAGCCCGGCATCGTGTCGCGCAGCGCGACGTCGCGCGGCGTGACACGCGCCGAGAACCCGAAAGCGCCCGGCTCTTCGCATTTCACCGTCTGCGCATAGAGATAGACGCCCCGCCCGAGCTTCTGCTGGACCTCCATCGCGACGCCGCGTCCGGCATGGACGCGCGCGGCGGGATCGAGGCGCCCGGAGAAGAATTCCACCACGACGTCCTCGGGCGCGATGTCGCCCAGCTGGACCTTGGCGGTGACCGCGAAGTCTTCGCCCACGAACGTCCGGGAAAGGTCGCGGGCCGTCAGCGGAAACGCGACGGAGACGCCGCCCCACTTCGCCTTGAGCGCCTCGACGCGCGCCACCTCGCCGCGCAGGACCGCGAAGCCGTCGGCGCCAAGCGCCGCGAACGCCGCCATCGCCGGCGTGTACGCGCCGCCGAAGTAATCCGAGACCATGCGCGTGCTGGAGAAGCGGGCGAGGCTCATCTTGATCGAGGCCTTCATCATCGCGATCCAGCGCACAGGCAGTTCGCCATGCGGCCGGTCGTAGAAGGCGGGGACGATCTCGGACTCGAGCAGGTTGTAGAGGGCCTGGGCGTCGGCCTGGTCCTGCTGCTCGGGACTGGGGAAGTCCGAACCGTCGCCGATGGCCCAGCCGCACTCCGGGTCGTAGCCCTCGGGCCACCAGCCGTCGAGCGTCGAGACGTGGATGGCCCCGTTGATGCAGGCCTTCATCCCCGAGGTGCCGGAGGCCTCGTTCGGGCGCCGCGGCGTGTTGAGCCACACGTCCACGCCGCGCACGAGGCGGCGGGCGATGCGCATGTTGTAGTTTTCGAGGAAGATGACGCGGCTGCGGATGGCGGGATCCTTCGCGAACTCCGCGATCCGCTGCACGAGGTGCTTGCCGTCGCCGTCCGCCGGGTGCGCCTTGCCCGCGAAGATGATCTGGACGGGCCGCGACGGATTGAGGAGGATCTTCTTGAGGCGCTCGAGGTCGGAGAGGATCAGCGTGGCGCGCTTGTACGTCGCGAAGCGCCGCGCGAAGCCGATCGTGAGGGCGTCCTTGTCGAGCACGTTGCGCAGCGACGCCAGCTCGTCGAAGGAGGCGTTGCGCTTCATTCCAGCGCGCTCGAGGTTCTCGCGCGCGGCCCGCACGAGGTGCGCGCGGGCGGTCTCGTGGACGCGCCAGAGATCCTCGTCGCGGAGCAGCTCGATCTTGTCGATCTGGCTTTCGGGAAGCAGCTTCACGTCCCAGTCGGAGCCGAGGACGCTGGAGTAGAGGATGCAGTTGTCGGAGGCGATCCAGGTCGGGACGTGGACGCCGTTGGTGACGTGGCCGATCGGCACCTCCTCGACGGGGAAGCTGGGCCAGAGGTGCTTCCACATGTCGCGCTCGACGATGCCGTGGAGCTTCGCCACGCCGTTGTTGAACACCGAGCAGTTGAGACCCAGGATCGTCATCGACAGCTCCCGCCCCTGCGTGTCGCCCGGCGCGCGCCCGAGGAAGATGGCGAAGTCCGCGGCGACGCCGCCCTCCGCCGCGATCGCGTCGAGATGCGGCTTGAGCAGCCCCAGATCGAACGTCTCGTTGCCCGCCGGCACGGGCGTGTGCGTCGTGAAGACGCTCGTGCGGCGCACGAATTCATGCGCCTCGCGAAGCGACAGGCCGCGATGGACGCCCTTGGCGATGCGCTCGAGCCCGAGGAACGCGGCATGCCCCTCGTTCATGTGGCTGGCCGCCACCTCGAAGCCCATCGCCTCGAGCGCGCGCAGGCCGCCGATGCCCAGCAGCAGCTCCTGGCGCAGGCGGTTGAGCTTGTCGCCGCCGTAGAGGCGCCCCGTCACCGCGCGCAACTCGGGCGGATTCTCGGGGATGTTGGTGTCGAGCAGGAAAAGCGGGATCCGGCCGACGTCCATGCGCCACGCCGTCGCGTGCAGCGTCGCACCCGGCAGCGGAACGACGATGCGCACCGGCTCGCCACGGGGGTCGAGGGCCGGCGAAATGGGCATCGTGTGCAGATCGTTCTCGGGGTACGCCTCCGTCTGCTTGCCCCACGTGTCGAGCGTCTGCTCGAAGTAGCCCTCGCGGTAGAAGAGGCCGATGCCGCAGAGCGGAATGTCCAGATCCGAGGCCGACTTCAAATGGTCGCCGGCGAGAATGCCCAGACCGCCGGAGTAGATGTGGATGCTCTCGTGCAGTCCGAACTCCATCGAGAAATAGGCGACGCAGCGATGGGGGTCGCCCACTTTGAGCCAATGCTGCGAGGTCAGCACCTCGGCCTTGAAACTCGCCTCGACGGCCTTCATGTGCGCGATGAACGAGGAGTCCTCGGCCAGCTCCTCCAGCCGGGCCTGCCCGATCTCGGCCAGGAGCACGACCGGGTTGTACTGGGACTCGCGGAACCGCGCGGGATCCATCCGGCGGAAAAGCGCCTCGGCCTCGATGTTCCAAGACCACCAGACGTTGTTCGCCAGCGTCTGGAGAAAGGCCAGCGCTTCGGGGACCTTGGGAAGCACGCGGTATGTTCTGAAGCCTGTCATGATGGATGCCTGGGGTAATGGGTTTTTCGACGGAACCCATCCTACCAAAATCGCCCGCCCCCTACAACATCGAAACGGAGCAGAAATTCCTTGATCTTTTCGCCCGAATCGGCCAGCATCCCCTTCGAGCGCATGTTCAGCCCGGGTGGCGAAATGGCAGACGCACGGGACTTAAAATCCTTTGCCAGCAATGGCGTGCGGGTTCGACTCCCGCCCCGGGCACCAGCGTCCTCAAGCATGCACCGCGTGCGCGCGCCGATAGGCCGTCGGCGTGCAGCCGGCCAACTGATGGAACCGGCGGCTGAAGTAGTACACGTCCGCGAAGCCCAGACGCCCCGCGATCTCCTTCACCGGCGCCGACGTCTCCACCAGCAGACGGCAGCTGCGCTGCAGCAGCTCCTGGTCGCGGTACTCCCGGAACGTCGCGCTCCCCTGCTCCGCCACCCAGTGGCGCCGCAACGCCGAGAGCGACATCCCCGCCGCCGCCGCCATCGCATGCGCGTCGAACGATCCCGCGAGATGGCGCCGCAGATGATCCCGGCACCGCGCGACCGCGCGATGATCCGCATCGACCGGTCCGCCCGGCGAATAACTCGCCACGATCAGCGCCCAGCAGGCCGCGTCCACCGCGTCGGGATCGAGCCGCGACGCCCGCGCCAGCGCCTCCAGGCGGGCCACGTCCTCCGCGACTTCGCCGCTGAGGGTTCGCACGGCCGGCTCGCCCGGCGTGAACGCCCCGGAACGCCGAAACTGCGTCTCGCAACTCCCCGGATAGATCAGAAACAGCTCGGACCACGATCCGCCGGCATCCGGCCCGTAGTCCATCGGCTCCCCCGGCCACTGGAGAAGCACGCACGGCGCCGCCACGCGATGCTCCACGCCCCTGAGCCGATAGACGCCCGACCCCGAGAGAATGAAGGAGAAGTTGCAGGTCGCGAAGGTTCTGCGGACCCAGTCCGTTTTGCCCGGCACGAACCCCACCGTCTCGACCGACGGCAACAAGGCGAACGCACGGGGATGCGGAAGGTGATGAACGGAACGTTTGTCCATTTCTTTGAAGCTATCATCCATTTCACTGTATGCAGACGAAGGTTACTATACCGGACTCAAGGAGCCCAAGTCAATTTCAACCCCTCTGGAGCTGAACCATGAACGCCATGAACGTCGGATTGATCGGATGCGGCAACATCAGCCGCGCATATCTCAACAACGGCAAGGTCTTCAAGCAGATGGCCATCAAGGCCTGCGCCGACGCGCGCCCCGAGGCGGCCGCCGCCTGCGCGGCCGAGTTCGGCCTCAAGGCGGTGTCCGTCGACGCCCTGCTCGCGGATCCCGCCATCGACGCCGTCCTCAACCTCACCACCCCGCAGTCCCACGTTGAGATCAACCGCCGCGCCCTCGAGGCCGGCAAGCACGTCCACGGCGAAAAGCCCTTCGGTCTCGACCGCGACGGCGCCCGCGAAGTCCTCGCCCTCGCCCGCGCCAAAGGCCTGCGCGTCGGCTGCGCGCCGGACACGTTCCTCGGCGGCGGCCACCAGACCTGCCGCAAGCTCCTCGACGACGGACTCATCGGCCGCGTCGTCTCCGGCACCGCCTTCATGCTCTGCCACGGCCACGAATCCTGGCACCCCGCCCCCGCCTTCTACTACCAGAAGGGCGGCGGCCCCCTCTTCGACATGGGCCCCTACTACATCACCGCCCTCGTCAACCTCCTCGGCCCCGTCCGCCAGGTCTCCGCGATGACGAACCGCTCCACGGATCTGCGCCAGGGCATCAAGGCCAACGTCGGCAAGACCTTCCCCGTCGAGATCGACACCCACGTCGCCGCCCTCCTCGAGTTCCACTCCGGCGCGGTCATCACGCTGATCACGAGCTTCGACATCTGGAAGCACTCCGGCCTCAAGGACATCGAGCTGCACGGCACCGAAGGCAGCCTCCACATCCCCGACCCCAACTGCTTCAACGGCGACATCCGCTTCTTCAAGGCCGGACTCTCCGCGGACTGGGCCCCGGTGGACAACGCGTTCATCTACAACGACAACATGCGCAGCATCGGCCTCGCCGACATGGCCGCCGGCATCGCCGCCAAGCGCCCCCACCGCTGCAGCGGCGAACTCGCCTTCCACGTCCTCGACGTCATGTGCTCCATCTGCGACGCCGCCGCGGCCGGCAAGGCCGTCCCCCTCGCCAGCACCTGCGAACGCCCCGCCCCCCTCCCCGCCGGCCTCAAGCACGGCGAACTCGATTAACCTAGACCCCTCCTCATCCACACCATGAAAAACGCACTGATCTTCCGCGGCGGCTGGGACGGCCACGATCCCGTCGCCACCTCCGACATCATCGCCGCCCGCCTCCGCGGCCACGGCGTCCACGTCGACATCTTCGACGCCCAGGACTGCCTTCTCGATCCCGCGCTCAAGACGAAGTACCAGCTCATCGTCCCGATGTGGACGATGGGCCAGATCGCCCGGGAGAACGAGGGCGCCCTGCTCGACGCCGTGCGAAGCGGCGTCGCCTGCGGCGGCTGGCACGGCGGCATGGGTGACGCCTTCCGCAACAACACGGAGTACCAGTTCATGGTCGGCGGCCAGTGGGTCGCCCATCCCGGCGGCATCATCGACTACACGGTGGACATCTCGCCGAAAGCCCATCCCATCACCGCAGGGCTCCCGGCCTCCTTCCCCATGCACAGCGAGCAGTACTACATGCACGTCGATCCCGGCAACGAGGTCCTCGCCACGACGACGTTCGTCGCCGAGCACGCCCCCTGGGTCAAAGGCACGGTCATGCCCGTGGTCTGGACGCGCCGCTATGGCGCCGGCAAGGTGTTCTACACCTCGCTCGGCCACAACATCGCCGACTTCGAAACCACTCCGCTGGTTTCCGAAATCATCACCCGCGGCCTGCTCTGGGCCCTCGACGCCCGCTAGCCGGGCGCCTCGCAGTTCCGAAATAAGCGGATCGGTCCAGCGCCCCGGCGGACCGGCCGCTACCGGACGACGATCACGGTCGTGGTCGGCGCTTCAAGGGTCGTGACGCCGACCAGGGCGTATTTCGTCTCAGTCGCGTTGCGCGCGCCGACCAGTGCGCAATGGTCGCGCCCCGGGCGCGCCCCCGAAACGGCCGCCGACAACGACGTCGTGGCCTTGCCATCCCAGTCTCCGACGAACTTCGTCCCGCAGCCTTCGTAGACGACCGCGAAGTTCGCCAGCCCCATGTTCCCGGTGACTTTCTGGGTGTAGCCGAACTTGAACGCCCGATATCCCGACTCGGCGGCGAATGTCAGTCTCTTGTTGACGTCTTCCGCGTCCTTCGTGAAAATGTTGTTGGTGTCGTCGCCATCGAAGTCCGCTCCCGTGCTGTAGGTGCGCAGCGGCGTCCAGTTCACTCCGTCGGCGGAGGCGGAGACGACGAGCTGATTCGTGGTTCCGGCCGTTCCCGGATACCACTTGATCCGGAAGTCGAGCTGCGTCACGGGCTTCGGGTAAAGCTTCGTTGCAACGAAGTCCCCGGCGTCGTCGAGCTTGAGCTCAATGAAGGCCGCGGTGGAATATTTCGAGTTGACCTCGCTGAACGTCCATCCCGGCGGCGCCGAGACCATGCCCGAAAACGCGACGTTGTAGAAAGGCTCGGCATCGGTTGCAGGCGTGTTCGTGCCGCCGCTGCCATGCCATACGCTCACAACGTACCCCTGCGTGGCCGCGGGCACCGCGTCCCACGACAGATCGAAGGCATCGGGGCCGATGTTCGAGGCCGCGAGGTTGACCGGCGCCGTCAGCGGCAGCGCGTTGACGGTGATCGCCACCGTGTTCGTGTACGTGAGCCCGTCCCCGCCCGGCGCGGTGAAATCCAGCGGATAGACGCCCGCCTGCCCCAGCGCCGGCGTCCAGG
>CAYVJM010000137.1:0-6645 GCA_964451695.1 uncultured Lentisphaerales bacterium
CGAGGGTGCAGTCGTCGGCGTCGATCTCGTCGCGCTCGCCCAGGTAGACGGGCTGGTAGAGCGCATGATCTCCTTGTTGATGGGATTCGTGTTTGTCGGTCTCGGCCGCTTCGAGGGCGGCATGCACCCAGGCGACACACGCCTCGCGGCGGGCATGGCGGAAGCGTTCGACGCCCTCCGGGGTGCGCACGACCCAGCGCTGCGCGGCGGCGTCAAACTCGATGGTGGTGGCCCGCGCGATGACGCTTGAATTGGCGGCGTGGTGGCATAAAGCCGACTTCAGGACATGCACAAAGCCGACCTCGGTGCCCTCCGACAACGAGCAAGACGGCCAATAACAACGATTTTCAGCAGAACTGGAGGAATTCCATTGACCCACTCCGCTCGTTTTGCTACTTTCCTCCTAGGATTTTACATAACGAATGCCTTCGGTTGCCACCATCGTCAAGGAGCCTTTCGGGCTCCCTTCGCTTGAAGAGGGGCTTGTGAACGAGCGCAAGCTTGTCGGGCCCGCTTTTCTTGCCCCGCGTGCCATTGCGTGGCTCACCTCGTCGACGGTCCCGGATTCCTGCTTCCCCGAAGGAAAATTGCATTCCATCTATTTCGACTCCCCGAATCTGGATTCCTACGGGGAAAAGATCAATGGCGACAACCTGAAAATGAAGGTGCGCCTGAGGTGGTACGAGACGGACGCGCCCGACGACGCGGAGGTTCCCTGCTATCTGGAGATGAAGCTCCGTATCGGCGCGGCGCGGCGCAAGGCGCGGGTGAAGCTTTCCGCCAGATCCGGGTGGCTCCGCCATACGCCGCTCATGGATGCTTCGTTCGGGCGCTTTCTCGCGGCGCACGCCCCCGAGCTCCCCCATCCTATTCCGCATCACTGGGTGCCTTCCATTTGCGTGACCTATCGCCGCCGCCGCTTCTTCTGCCCTCGGACCGAAACCCGCGTGGCGGTGGATTGGGACATCCATGCCGACCGCGGCAATTCCCTTCTGCTTCCCGCCGTTGGGCCCGTCCGCTTGGACTGCTCCCTCTGCGAATTCAAAAACGAGGGAGGGGGGGCGCCGCCCTGGCTCGAGGGTCTCTTCGAGGCCGGCTACCGGCTTCGCGCCCATTCCAAATATGCTTCGCTCATCGAATTAGCCAGCCGTGGCCTTCCTTTCTAACCGCCAAGACCTCCTGACATGAACGACAACAACATCCGCGTGTCCGAAATCCTCGATCAGCTCACGACCGTGCAGTTGAACCTCGACTGGGGACTGATCAGCTCGGCGCTGCTGGCGAGCCTTTTGGCGGCACTTGTCGCATCCGTCCTCTACCGCTTCTTCTACGAGCGCCGTGCGACCGGCTCGCAGGTGCACCGCAGCTTTCCGCTTCTGGCGGTTTCCATTACGGCGCTCTTCATTTGCGTGCAGACGTCCCTTCCCCTCTCCCTCGGCTTGCTCGGCGCGCTCTCCATCATCCGCTTTCGCACACCCATCAAGGAGCCCGAGGAAGTCGGTTTCATCATGCTCGTCATCGCTTCGTCGATTGCGGCGGCGACGTTCAACTACACCATTATCGCCATCCTCTACGCCCTTGCCGTCGTCATCTTGTTCCTCGTCCGCGGTGCCGCAGGTTTCAAATGGCTGCGGCGCGACGGGATGCTGATTCTCACGGTGAACCGCGCCGCGGCCTCCACGGCGCTTCCCGCGTTGGAGGGAGTTCTCAAGACCTCGGTCTCGCGCTTCCGCATGGAAAGCGCGGCCACGGCGAACGAGACCACCACGTGCCAATACGTGTTCTCCGGCCTGAAGGTGGAGCCTTCCGAACTTCAGCGGAAGCTCGACGACGCGTCGAAGGGCGCCCTGGCGGGCGTCAACCTCTATCTGGACCGGGCGGGCGGTTTCAACTAGTTCTTTTCCGCCATGGGATTCCGCCAACGGTTCCGCAGGCCGCCACGTCGGTTCTGGATCTTTTCCGGTCTTCTCGCGATCTTCGTTCTCTGGGCGGAATCCGACGAGTTGACCGTGAGGGTTCCCAAGCGGTGCCGCAGTTATCTGCAGGGCCGCATTTCGAGGGCGCTCAAGACGGACGGCGTCGCCACGGCCAGCGATTTCGAAGGACGGTTCCCCGTGGATTCCGCGACCCGCATCCCCCTCCATGCCCCGAACACCTGCGCGGTACCCGGCGTACGCGGCACGGCGCGCCGGTTCGACTCCAGCGAGACGTCGCTCGCGATGTCGAACACCACGTGGGTGAATCTTGGCACCCATTACTCGGTTTTCGTTCGGTTGAGGCTCCGCAAGAATTGGAGCGACGACCAAGACATCCTCTGCGACAACGACGGGCGGGATGCCGGTCTATCCCTCAAGGGGGGGCATTTGCGTTTCTCCGTTCCCGTCGAGGGTCGGGCGGAAAGCCTCGTCCTCGAGGATCCGGCGCCGCTCCGCCATCCGAAGCGATTCCATTCCCTCGTCGGCGTCGTGGGGGCCGGGCGCGCCTCCTTCTATGTGGACGGCGTCCTCCTTGCGGAATCGAACGCCGTTCCTTCGCTTCTCTCGCGCCACCGCATCTCGGTTGGCGGGAGCCACTGGAACCCGCTGCATGCGGATGTGGACGCGTTCGCCGTGTGGTCCAGAGCGCTTTCCGCCCAAGAAGTTTCCGCCGTTTCCTCCCCGCGTTACGATCTGCCACTGGACAAGGCCCCCGTGTCCTCGCTGCTGGATGCCTGTTTGGATTCCTACGAAAGATTTGGCCGACTTTGCTCCGGCGCTTTCCGACGCGTCGCCTCCCGTCCGCAGACCCTCCGGAAGGGAGCCCATGCCCAGGCCATCAACATCGAAATGTCGCCCGCCGACGAGCGTCACTTCAATCGGGCCCACGCGGAATCGTTCCGTTCAGGATCCCGTACGAAGCGCGGAGCCGACTGGCGCCGGGTCGGAATCGTGACGAAACGGGGGAAGATGCACGCCGAACTGGCCCTCGACAACCCGTATGCTTCGGCATTCGCATCCGGGCGCCCCGCATTCCTGCTGAGGATCCCCGGAGAATCGCCGGACGACGGTCCGTCCTGTTTCCGCCTGTTCGCCGCGGAGGACTATCTGGCGCTCCACCCGGGGGATGAAATCCCCCTTGAACTCAATCCGGACGCCTACTTCTACCTGACCATCGAAAAGCAAATCCGCGGTCTGTACGTGATGGAGCCGTTCGAGCGCTCTGGGATGGCTTCGGTTGTGGACCGATCTGCGTGGACCGCAAAATCCTTCTATCGGGCTCGGCCTGCGCGCATGTTCCGCGAGGAGGATCTGCTTCCCCCCGAGGAACTCAAACGCCGGGCCAGGGACATCCGCAACCGCGTGCTCCGCGATCCGCTTTCCGTTTGGTCCAAGGCCGATTGGCGCCGGGCGTTCCGTGCGGCGGCCGCGCAGGCTTCCGAGCAGCCGAAACCCGTGCCCGATGCGCATTTGGCGCGAGGCGCGAACCCGTCCCCGTGGTTCGTGACATCCGACCTCGACCTCTCGCATCCCGCGTTCGCCGCCGTTGCCAAGTGGCGCTCCTCCCGCCCCGACGTGGTCTCCCCCGACGGGCGCGTCCGCCAGGCAGGCGTGGAGAGACCGACGCAAGTCGTCCTGTCCGGCGCAGACGTCGCCGGCAAGGATCTTTTCGAACTCGAATTCCGCGTGATGCCCCGGATCCGCGCGCTGCCGACGATCTGGCTCTGGGTCGGCACGTCACCCACCAAGGAGGTCTCCTCCGATTTCACGATGCGGTACCTTCCCGCCGGCTCGGAGACGAACGCCCTGCATCTCGCGGGCTTCGGCGACCAGGGCGGCGGTCTTCACCACCGCGGCAACACGAGTTACGTGAAAGGGCAGAAGAAGTCGCTCAACCTCAAGTTCGACGCGCCCCATGGCCTTCACGCCGATGCGGCGTCGCGGGTGCTCCTTCTCCAAAACGGGTACGCGGACAACACGCGCCTTCGCAACAGCCTGTCGTACGACATTTTCCGCGCCATCGCCCATGCCGGGTCGAAAGGCGGGGAGGACGCCGCCCCGGAGGTATCCTGGTGCGAGGTGTTCGTCAACAACGAATACGCCGGCGTGTACGAAACCTGCAACCGCATCGGTTCGTCGACCTTCCCGGGCGAGAACGTCGAGCTTTTCAAGATCAAGGCCCTCACGCCGCTCTTCACCGAACGGTCGGCCCGGGCCTTCACCCAGTCTGCGCCGGATCTGGACAGCCGTTCCTGCGAGACCTCGGTCCTCGCCTTCATGGACGTCGCGATGATTCCGGACGATGCCGAGTTCGCCCGCCGGCTTCCGGAAATTCTCGACATGGAGAACTTCGTCTCCTTGTTCCTGACGGTCAACTTCACCGGGAATTTCGACGGGCGCGCGACAAATTTCATTCTCGGTCATCATCCGGACGGAAAGTATTTTTTCGTCCCCTGGGACTACGACAAGACCTTCCTCCCCGACGGACGCACCCTGCGCATCATGAACGCGCTCTCGGCTCGCGCATGGCGGACAATGCCCGAGTTCCAGGATTCCGTGAAGTCCCGCTGGCAGGCCCTGCGCGAGAACGGCGCCGCGCTTGACGAGGCCGTTCTCATGGACCGGGTTTCGCGCGCCTCCGATCTCCTCTCCCCCTACATGCCCTTCGAGTACGACCTTCTCGGCTACCCGACTGAACTCGTCTACGAAAACGAGGTCGAGGTGCTGCGCCAACGCATCCGCGAGCACCTTGCGTTCATGGACGCGTGGCTGCTCTCCAAGGAGAACGCGGCGAAGTAGCCTGGGGATGCCGGCTGGCGACTACACGTGCGGCATCTGCCAGCTCTGCGGCGTGTAGGCGTGCAGTTCGATGGCGTTGCCTTCGGGATCCTTGATCCAGGACTGCCAGGCGTGGTCGCTGCCGAGCTTGGGATCGGTGGCCTCGACGCCGCGCGCGCGCAGCGCCTCGACTGTCGCGACGATGTCGTCGACCTCGAGGCAGACGTGGCGGTACGCGGCGTTCTGGGCGCCCGCCGCGAGGTCGCGCCCCTCGAAGAGCTCGATGAAAGTGCGCCGTCCGAGCTTGAGGTAGAGGCCGAAGCGGCGGCCCTGGCCGTTGACGAAGTCGAAGGCCTTGGCGAGGCCGAGCTTGCCCACGTAGAAGTCTTCCATCTTCGCGAGATCGGAGACGGCGAGGCAGAGGTGCGCGATTCCGGTGATCATGTCATGCTTTCCTTTCTCATGGACCTTCCATCGTCAGCGAACGGCTCGCGCAACGCGGTGGTCGATTGAGGCGACGGCTGACACGCCCGCGGACCCTGGAAGCGCGCCCATTATGGCATAGCGGGCCCCGCGAAGCAAGAACCCGCGACAGAACCGGCGACCCTCGGGCTGTAATCGGGCGGTCGCCGAGCGTGTTCTCTACGTTCGCGGGGCATTCGGCTTAACCCCGGCGACTGACCGATTTCCGTGCACTTTTGTGTTTTTCGTGGCTGGGGTTTTCACCCCCGCGAATCTCCGCGGGAATGTATTCGGACGAGGGATGATGCTCTTCGGGAAACTGGATGTTCTCTAGATAACATCCGTCATGTCTGCCCAATCTTTCCATGCTGTCCTCTTTCATTCATCGCAAGGGTTTTCGGTCAAGTTCAATCGAAGTTGTTTCCACCCATTTTCCTAGCGATTTGCCGTTATTCGAGACGTTTCTTTCAAGTGCGGCAATGAACGCAATCTTTGTTGTGTTGGTATCGACTGTAAAGGTTACATAGTCCATGTTGGGTATGCTGAATGTGTAATTCCGATATTTCTCATATCCTCCAACCATTTGAAGGGAGGTTTCTGACGCGCCCGCCAATAGGAGCGTCTTGCGAACGTCCTCGTAAGGCATGCCAACCGCAATCGTCGTCATTCCAAATTTTTTCTTCTTCGCGCCGCCACAGCATCCCAACACAACGAATAATGACACAAGGGAACAACAAAACGCGAATAATCGAATTGGTTTCATTCTACCATGCCTTTACTGAGGGAGGAGTATACTGTTGTAAAATCGTGCTTGGTTCTGGCGGAACAATCTCTGTCGCTTCTTTGGGAAAAGAATAGGTTGGCCCAAAGACAAACCCTGACCAGCCATCGTCGACCGCTCGTCGACATTGGGCGTTGCTCGAGTCTTTCCCAGCGTAGATTTCAAGAAAAAAGTGAACCGTACCTCCCCCTGGAGCATTATTAAAGGAAATTGCCTTTTTACTATTCGACCAGCATTTCAAATTCATCTTTACGATTGCAGACCGAAAGGCCTCGGCCCAATCCCAACATAAGTATCCGCCAACATTGTGTTCGCTTCTATTGATTCCTCGCCCATAGTAGTGAATCCATGTGCGTTTGAGCCCTTCTACGATTTTATCCGCCTCCTTTTTGCATGCGTCAGGATTGCAGGGTTTCCAAGTCAGAAAAACAACGTCCCCTTCTTCGTTCCGTTGACATTTCAAACAAGGTTCAGCGCATAATGCCTTCAGCTCGTCTCCGGCTGCCTCAAGCTTTTTAATTCCATCGGAAAGCGAAAACATACTCGGAGATGGTTCTGGTGGAGGCTGGGTAAGTCCTACCCAATCGGTGGAAAATAAAGGTTGGTTGTCCTCAAATAAATAACAGCCCCAAAAAACAGAAATTTGGC
>CAYVJM010000138.1:0-6640 GCA_964451695.1 uncultured Lentisphaerales bacterium
TGGGCATGTTCGCGCTGATGAACGCGACGCTGCTCGTGATGCTCTACGCGGTGACGAAGCGTTCCGCCTACCTCTTCGGGGGCTTCGCGGCGGTCTTCTTCCTCGCGCGGCTGCTGATCCCGATGTCGACGCGCGGCCGGGCGCGCCTCGAGGCCTGGCTCGATCCGTTCACGGCGGCGACAGGCGGCGGATGGCAACCCCTGCAGGCGCTCGTGGCGCTCTACTCCGGCGGTCTGCTCGGCACGGGCCTGGGAGGCGGCTCGCCGAACGTCGTCCCGATCGTCGAGTCCGACTTCGCGTACATCATCGTCGGCGAGGAGCTGGGACTCGTCGGCTGCCTCTGCATCGCGGCGCTCTACGCCGCGCTCGTGCTGGCGGGGCTGCGCATCGCCGAGCGCGCGTCGGATCCGTTCCGCTCCGCCGTCGCGACGGGCCTCTCGGCCTGCATCGGGCTGCAAGTGCTGCTCAACATCGGCGGAGTGGTCAAGGCGATCCCGCTCACCGGCATTCCGCTGCCGCTACTCTCGCATGGCGGCAGCTCGCTGGCGACGACGTTCCTGATGGCCGGCCTCCTGCTGGCCATCGGCGACGACCGCCCAACCCCGGGAAGCCCGCCATCCGCGCCCTCCGGGCCGCCGGCGGCGACGCCCCGCGCAAAGTCCGGAACGTCGCGCAAGCGCCCCGCCGCCGCCTAGAATTCGATGTCGAGGCCGGCGTGGACCGTGTGGTAGGCCGCCGTGTCGTCGGCGTCCACCTCGTCATCGCCGAACTGGTCGCTGACGTCCAGGACCACGTAGTCGTAGCCGACTTCCAGGGAGACCATCTCGCTGAGGCCGACGCTGACGCCCGCGCCGATCGCGCCGGTCAGGTACGTGTCGGTCTCCTCGTCGTCGGCTCGCGAATATTCGTAGCCGTCGTCGCTGTACATGTCGTAGGCGCTCTCGTATTCCCAGGTATTGATCGTGACGCCGCCCTTGGCGCGCACGTAGAGAGCGGCCTGGTCGGAGAGGGGGAGATACTGGGTGATGCCGAGGAGCAAGCCGATGTTGGTGCTGTAGTCGATCTCCTCGGGCATGTCGAGGGCGTCGCCGAACATGCATTCGCCGAACAGCTCGGTCGTCTCGGTGACGTAGACGCCGATTTTCAGGGAGACGCCGGCGAAGTCGCTGTAGAGGTCCGAATCGTCGGCGCCCATGTAGAAGCCGCTGAGGTTGAAGCAGCCGCTCGACTGCATGGGCATCGCGCCGGCAATTCCGGCGATGGCAAACGCCAGGGAGGCGATCATGGCGGCGGCGAAGGGACGTTTTGTGGGCATGGCGGAGATCCCGGTTGTCGCGCCGGCGGCCGGGCGCGCAGGATTCCGCGCACCTGAAGCGGTCCGCTGGCCGCATGGTGCGGGATTATACGTCGGGCCGCCCCCGCAATGCAAGCCCGCTGTCGGTTTCCACGTGACTTCGGCGGCCGTTTTCGCGTATACTGGCGCCTTCGAAGTCCACCAGATCGGGCGCGTCAAACGCGCGCCGCACGGAGTCCAGCATGACCATCGATGACGTCGCACGCGTATTGAACGGCAAAGTTCTCGTCAAGGAGGAGGGCCTGGACCGGCACGTCGGCGCCGTCGTCGCCTCCGATCTGATGAGCGACGTGCTTCTCGTGGACGCCGAGGACATGCTGCTGCTCACGTCCCTCGCGAGCGATCAGGCGCTGCGCACCGCGCAGATCGTCGGCGCCATGGGCGTCGTCGTCCACAACAACAAGCCCCTGCCCGCCTCGATGCAGGAGGTGGCCCGGCGCCTCGGCATCTCGCTGGCGACGACCCCCTTCGCCAAATACGAGAGCTGCGTCCGCGTCCACGCCGCCCGCGAGCGCGAAAAGCGCGGCGAGCCCGTCTGAAGCGGGCGGGACGAACGACCATGTCCGACGCGCCCGCCTCCACCGCTTCCGCCCAGCCGGCCGGCTCCGATCCCGCCGAGGCGTCGCCGCTCGTCATCATGGAGCTCATCCAGCGGTTGAAGATCCGCGACGTGATGACGCGCAACCTCGTCACGCTCACGCGCGAGGATCCGATGCGCCGCGCGCAGGAGCTGATGCGCATCGGCCACTTCAACGGCGTCCCCATCGCCGAGAACGGGCGCCTCTACGGCATCGTCAGCATCGACGACATCATCCGCGCCCTCACCGGCGGCTACATCGAGGAGACGTGCGGCCGCCACATGTCCACGCACCTCATCGTGCTCGAGGACGACATGCCGATCTCGTTCGCGCTGCGCTACTTCGAGAACTACAAGTACGGCCGATTCCCCGTGCTCAACCGCGACCACATGCTCGTCGGCATCGTCAGCCAGCGCGACATCAACCGCGTCCTGCTCTACGAGCTGACCGTCGAGATCAACCGCCTCGAGCGCCAGATCACGCGGCCGCCCGAGGACGGCATCGGCGACGACCTCTACATGCTGCGCGAATACCCGATCGTCCGCTACGACTTCGAAAACGCCGGCAAGGCGGCCAACGAGATCAAGCGCCTCCTGCGCGAGCGCAACGTCGATTCGCGCGTCACCCGCCGCATCGCCGTGGCCGCCTACGAGCTGGAGATCAACATCTGCATCCACTCCCACGGCGGCACGCTCGCGATGGTCGTCTCCAAAGGCGTCGCCGAGATCGTCGCCAAGGACACCGGGCCCGGGATCGAGGACGTCGAATGGGCCTGCCAGGACGGCACCTCGACGGCCAACGACTGGATCCGCTCGCTGGGCTTCGGCGCCGGCATGGGCCTGGCCAACTCCAAACGCGTGTCCGACCACTTCGAAATCCAATCCGCCCTCGGCAAGGGGACGACGATCCGCTGCAAGTTCGATCTCCGAAACCCCGCCCCGCAACAGGAGTCCACACCATGACCCAGGACGCCCTCGCCGCCGCCTGCGCCGGCCAGATCCTCGTTCCCGCCCCCGCCGGCGCCGACATCGCCGCCGGCTACGCCTCCGACATGCTCAGCGACGTAATGGCCAATGCGCCCGAGGCGGCTGCGCTGATCACGATCCAGAACCACGTCAACACGATCGCCGTCTGCACCCTCGCCAACATCCGCGCCGTCGTCGTCTGCCACGGCCGCCCGATCCCCGAGGACATGCGCAAGGCCGCCGCCGCCGAGGGCGTCGGCATCGTCTCGACGGATCTCTCGCAGTTCGCCGCCTCGTGCGCCATCGGCAAGGCGCTCGAAGACGCCGCGTCCGCCTAGCCCGCCGGGAGGCGCCCGCGCGATGCGCTTCGATCTGCACATCCACTCCTGTCTCTCGCCCTGCGCCTCCCTCGAAATGGCGCCCTCCGCCATCGCGCGCACCGCCCGCGAATGCGGCCTCGCCGGCATCGCCATCGCGGACCACAACAGCGCCCGCAACGCCCCGGCCTTCCGCGACTGCTGCCGCCGCGAGGGCGTCGCCGCCCTCTTCGGCCTCGAAGTCTGCACCGCCGAGGAAGTCCACGCGCTGACGCTCTTCGACACCGTCGAACAGGCCCTCGCCATGACGGAATGGGTCTACGCCGCCCTCATCAAGCGCGTCAACCAGCCCGAAGTCTTCGGCGACCAGCCCGTCGTCGACGCCGAGGACGGCGTCGAAGAGCTGGAATGGCGCATGCTCGGCATCGCCACGCGCAGGACCGTCTACGAAGTCGGCGAACACGCCCACGCCCTCGGCGGTCTCTTCGTCGCCAGCCACGTCGACCGCCCGTCCTTCAGCGCCTTCTCGCAGCTCGGCGTGCTCTCCGGACAGGAAGGCTTCGACGCCATGGAACTGAGCCGCACGGCGGACGAGGCCCGCTGGCGCGAACGCGCCGGCGACCTGCCCTTCATCCGGTCCTCCGACTCGCACCTGCTCGCCGACATCGGACTCGTCTGGACGGAGGCCGATCTCGCCGCGTTCTCCGTCCCCGAACTCCGCCGGGCCTTCCGCGAAGGCGCCACGCGCCTCTCCCCGCCCCTCACGCGCTTCTGAACGGACCGCATAGGGATTCCGCTGGACAGGGTGCGGCGGGATCGAGTAAGGTCACGAGGTCATGAAGCAAACTCTTTTGAAGGCGCTGGTCTCGCTGGGCGTCTCGGCCGCCGTGTTCACCCTGCTCTTCACGATGGCCTCCCAAGGCGCCCAGGGCGCGACGCCGGAGCGGATCCTCGCCGCCCTGCGCAACGCGGCCGCCGGGCTCGTGGCGGCGTACGCACTCTGCCAAATCCTCCAGACGCTGCTGCGCGCGCTGCGCAACCGCGTCCTGCTGCGCGCCGGCACGACGGAGGACAAGCGCGCCTCCGTGCCCGGACTCTGGCATATTACGCTCGTGACGTTCGTGCGCGGGGCGTGCGCCGACATGCTGCCCGCGCGCATCGGCGAGCTGAGCTACGTGGCGATGCTCAACCGCGGCCACGGCATCCCCGTCTCCGACTGCATGACATCCCTCTCGATCGGCCTCCTCTTCGACTTCGCGGCGCTCCTCGTCGTGCTCGCCGCGGCGGTCGCCGCGATCGCGCAGGGGCTCTCCCTGCTGGGCTCGGCCATCGTCCTGTCCGGCGTCTGCCTCGTGGGATGGTTCGGACTTTTTCACATCCTGCCGTGGTTCGCGGGCCTGCTCGCGCGGCGCAGCTCGGCTTCGTGGATTCGCGTCCCCCCCTGCGCCTGGGCCGTGAAGCTACTCGTGGACATGTCCGCCTCGGTGCGCTTCGTCGCCAAGAGCGGCGCGGTGCTGCCGGTGCTGGGAATCTCGGCGGCAATCCGCGCCGTGAAATACCTCGGCCTTTACGGGCTCTTCATCGCCGTCGTGCGCGGAACGTGGCCGGAGATGGCCGATGCGGGCGTGCCAGCCGTGTTGGTGGCGCTGATCTCGGCGGAGGGGGCGGCGAGCCTGCCCGTGCCGTCGTTCATGAGCTTCGGCTCCTACGAGGCTGGCGGAGCGCTGGCGCTCACGGCGCTGGGCTTCGGGCTCGCGGAGGGGACGGCGGCGATGCTGGCGATGCACCTGATCAGCCAGGCGATCGACTACGGTCTGGGCGGGATCGCCTTTCTCGCGTTCCTCTGGCTCCCGCGCGGGAACGAGGCGACCTCGCGCCGGCCCCGCGGCAAGACGCTCGCGGCGGTCGGAATCTGCGCCGCGGTCGTCGCGGCGTTGACGATCCTGGCCGTTCGGATGCCGTCCGTGGATTCCGAGGATGCGGCCAGAGCGATCGGCGCGCCGGTCGATCGGCCCGCCGACGCGATCTTTCCTGCGGGGTTCCGGGGGCGAGTCGTCTGGAGCAGCAACCGCGCCGGCTCGCATGACCTCTACCTCATCGAACTCCCGTCCGGCGAGGAGCGCCGGCTAACCTCGTCGGAATTCACCGACACGTATCCGCGGTTTTCGCCGGACGGTCGGCGCGTGGCGTTCAGCCGTTCGCATCTGCCGTATGTCTCGCAGCGGGATCCGCTCAAGTGGGACACGTGGGTCCTCGACCTCGCGACGGGGCGTGAAACGCGCGTCGCCACCAACGCCTTCACGGCGACATGGCATCCCGACGGCGAATCGCTCGTGTTCGTGCGCAACGGAAACCGGGTCGTCCGGCAGAAGGCGGAGCCCGGTGCGGCGGAACAGGTGCTGCTGACCGCCGGCGAGCGCGGGATCCCGGCGAGCACGATTTTCCAGACGCCGGCCGTCGGCCGCGGCGGCGAGGCGGTCGCCGTCACGCTGCGGCGCGGGGAGCGCGGGACGTGGATGTTCTGGAACGACGGACGCAACCGGAAAATCGGCAACGGCTGTCAGCTCATGTGGACGGGGCGTCCGGCCGGCGCGCCCGACGAACTCCTCTGGGTGGATGCGCCGGGCTCTCTGAAGCACGCCTTCTACTGCACTTCAGCCGATGGCGGTGCGCGCCAGCTTTTCCTCGACCCTCCCTTGCCATGGAGCCACGAGTATTTCCCCAGGACCCGAATCGTGGGCCCGAACCTCTGGATGGTCTACGGCGCGAGCACGGGGGGGCATGAACACGACCAGGCCGACTACGAGATCTTCCTGCGCCGCGTGGGAAGCCCCGACCAGCCGGTGCGCCTGACGTGGCACACCGGCAACGACTGCTGGCCGGATCTGTTTGCCGACTAGTCGGGCGGCGATCAGCCGAGGAGCTTGCGCGCCTGGGCGACGACGTTCTCGACGGTGAAGCCGAAGGCCTTTTCGAGATCCTGATAGGGGGCGGAGTCGCCGAAGTGGTCGAGGGTGACGGTCGCGCCGCGGTCGCCGGCGTACTTGGCCCAGCCGAAGGACGAAGCGGCCTCGACGACGAGACGACGCGCGCAGGCGGGGTCGATGACGGAGTCCCGATACGCCTGGGGCTGCTTCTCGAAGAGCTCCCACGAGGGCATGCTGACGACGCGGACGTTGACGCCAGCAAGCTGGTCGGCGGCCTTCATGGCCAGCGAGACCTCGGAGCCGCTCGCCAGGATGATGAGGTCCGGCGCGCCTTCGCCGGACTGGGCGAGGACATAGGCGCCCTTGGCGAGCATGGCGGCGGCGGGGTGCTTGGTCCGGTCGATGACGGGCAGGTTCTGGCGGGTGAGCAGGATGGCGGTGGGACCGGTGGTGTTGCGCAGGGCGGCGAGCCAGGCGGCGCCGGTCTCGGTCGGGTCGG
>CAYVJM010000139.1:0-6629 GCA_964451695.1 uncultured Lentisphaerales bacterium
TGAGCGGGCGGCCGAGGATGGCGGCGAATTCGCGGGCGATGCCGATGATGCTGAGGCAGTCGGGGCGGTTCCAGGTGATCTCGACCTCGAAGACCGTCTCGGAGGCGCCGTAGATCGCCGCGAGGGGCGTGCCGGGCTTCGTGGCAGGGTCCATTTCGAGGATGCCCGCGTGGTCGCCGGAGAGACCGAGCTCGCGCGCCGAGCAGAGCATGCCGAAGGATTCGACACCGCGCAGCTTGCCCTTCTTGATGACCATGCCATCGGCCATGACGGCCCCGATGCGGGCGAAGGGGACGACGAGGCCAGCGCGGCAGTTGGGGGCGCCGCAGACGACCTGGGTCTCGGTCTGGCCATCGAAGACGCGGGCGATGTGGAGGTGGTCGGAGCCGGGATGCGGCTCGCAGACGCGGACTTCCCCGGCGACGATGTTATCGAAGCAGGGACCGACCTGTTCGATGCCCTCGATCTCGATTCCGGCGAACGTGATGCGCTCGGCGAGTTCCTGAACGGAGAGGTCGGCGATGTCGATGTAGTCGGAGAGCCAGCTTGCGGGAAGTTTCATCTCGGAGTCCTTTGCATGAAAGCACAATAGTCGCACAAACGTTCGGCGATGTCAATGAACGGTCGCGGTCGAATGGGGTACGAATGGGGTACTCGGGGAACTGGCGGATTGCGCCGATTGCGGCCGTTACGCCGCAGCCCCGTCATTTCTTAGCGCAATAAGAAACACCGGGTGCGAAGCGTGTTAACGGGTGAAGCAACGCGACGGAGACCCGCGAAAACGCGTGCCGCCAGCCGCCACGCAGAAAAGGAGGAAGCCATGAACGACACCCTGCCACATACCGACGCCCGCGCCTTCGCCGAGATGATGAAGGTCTTCGAGGAGCTGTCGCTCCGCGAACGCCTGGCGCGTACGCTCCGCGGCCTCAACCAGCCCAGGACCAGCGGCGACTACAAGTTCGCCGTGCTCCAAATCCAGCGTCTGAGCGGTCCGTTTCTCGCCATCGCCCTGCCGCTCCTCGTCATCGCGCTCCTGTTGCGCATCGACGAAGTGGAACCGACCGCCCTCCTTGTGCAGCCCGTCAATTTCATCCAGGCCACGCCCCCGCCGCCCATCCAGGACCCGGAACCCACGCCGCAGGATCCCATCGTGACGGTAGACGACATCCACATCGCCCTTCCGGTCGCCGCGCCCACCACCATCGGCGCTCCGGGCAGCCCGACGCCCCAACCCGCCGCAACCCAGGCGCTCCCAACCATCCCCAACATCAGCCCGATTTACATCAAGGGGCTCATCCCCGCTTGGCGCACGAAGGCGGGTCGCGAAAAAGCGAGCGAGACCTTTAACATGAGTTCCGACGCCGAGAAAGCCGTCATGCGCGCGCTACGCTGGCTCAAGGCCCGCCAGCTCCCGGATGGCTCGTGGCCCGGTCAGTCCACCGCCATGACCGGCTTCGCCCTGCTCGCCTTTCTCGCCCACGGCGAAACGCCCGGCACGGAACACCCCGAGTTCGGAGACGTCGTCGAACGCGGCCTGCGCCACCTCGTCGACAGCCAGACTGCCGACGGCATGTTCCGCTCCAAGGACGGCAACAACTACGCGCACCCCATCGCCACCTACGCGCTCTGCGAAGCCTATTCGATGATCCGCAACCCGAATCTCAAGGAAGCGGCGGAAAAAGCGCTCCGCCCCATCGTCCGCGGGCAGCACCCCAGTGGCGGCTGGGATTACAACATGCGCCAGAGCGAGCGCGACGACACCTCCTACATGGGCTGGTGCGCCCAGGCCATCAAGGCCGCCTACATGGCTGGCGACCTCGAGGTCGACAACCTCGACAACGTGTTCGAAAAGACCGTCACCGGCTTCAAGAAGAACGCCAACCCCAGCGGCGGCTTCGGCTACACCGACCGAGGAAGAGGCGGTCTCTCGGGAGTCGGCGTCCTCTGCATGCAGCTCCTCGGCGCCGCCCGGGAGCCCGAAGTGGCCGCTACGCTCTCCTTCCTCGACGCATGCACCTGTTCATTCCCGGACTGGAAGCGGCAACCCTATTCCGGAGGCAGCCCCGTCTACTACTGGTACTACATCACCCAGGCCAGATTCCAAGCTGGCGGCGATCGCTGGACGAGTTGGAACCGCCAGTTCCAGCCTGAACTCGTCAAGCGCCAGACCATTGTCCCCGACGCGATCGCCGGTCCCGACGGCCTGCCGCGCGACGCTGGCTACTGGGACAGCCCATCCGCCGCCGAACATCAGGGCGGCGGCGGCGGCGATGTCGAGGCCGTCCGATGGAACGACGGCAGTCCAGTCGTCGGCAAAGGCACTCTGGGCGGTCGTGTGCAGGACACCGCCCTCTGCGCCCTCCAGCTCATGGTCTTCTACCGGAACCTTCCCACCTTCAAGACCCCGGAAGTCGTGCCGGATGCCGATGTCGCGACGGTTGCCAATGACGATGTCGAGATCCGGATCGTCCCCTGACCCCGTCCTCTTGTCGCGAAAATTGTCGCGTCCGATGATTTCCTCCTAGGCAATCGCATGCGGATTCGCTACCATGACTCCGCATCATGCAGACCCAAGAAACAGACACCCAACGCCTAGGCACGGAGCGAATCGGCCGCCTCCTGTGGGAATTTTCCGTCCCCGCCATCGTCGGATCGGCCGTCATGGCCCTCTACAACGTCGTCGACCGCCTCTTCATCGGGCGCGGCTGCGGCACCCAGGCGATGGCCGGCCTCACGCTTACCTTCCCCTACATGATGGTGCTCGCCTCCTTCGGCGTGCTCTTCGGCGTGGGCAGCGCCGCGCTGATCTCGATCCGCCTGGGAGAGAATCGCCAGGACGAAGCGGAGAAGCTTCTCGGCCAGGCGATCGCGCTCAAGCTGTCCTTCGTCGTCCTCCCGATGCTGGCGCTCGTCTTTCTCGACCGCACGATCGGCTGGTTCGGCGGCAACGCGCTGACAACTCCCTACGCGCGCGACTACCTCCGGATCGTGCTCTGGGGCAACGTCTTCGCGCATCTGGGCTTCGGAATGAGCGCCTTCATGCGCGCCGAGGGCCACGCCCGCAAGTCGATGATCTGCATGCTCATCGGCGCCGGGGCGAACGTCATCCTCGACCCGATCTTCATCTTCGGCTTCGGCATGGGCATCCGCGGCGCGGCGTGGGCGACGAACATCGCCATGTTCCTGTCCGTCTGCTACGGCTTCGCCCACTTCCTCGGACCGCACTGCCAGATCCGGCTGCACCTCCGCAACATCCGAGTTCAACGCGCACGGCTCTGGCCCGTGCTGGCCATCGGCCTCTCGCCCTTCTTCCTCCACCTCATCGCCAGTCTCGTGCAGGTCAGCTACAACCACGCCTTTCGTCTCTGGGCCGAAAGCCCCGACGGCGCCACCGTCGCCATCGCGGCCTCCGGCACGATCAACGGCGTCCTCCTCTTCGTGCTCATGCCGGTCTTCGGTCTCACGCAGGGCATGCAGCCGATCATCGGCTACAACTACGGCGCCGGCCGCTACGACCGCGTGGCACACGCCTACAAGACTGCCATGTTCATCGCGACTGCGGTCTGCATCGCGGGCACGCTCGTCTGCATGGCGCTGTCGGATTGGATGACGGCCGCGTTCACCAAGGCCCAGGACGTGCACGACCTCGCGCGCTGGGCCCTGCGGGTGGCCTGCGCCGCCTTCCCCTTCATTGGTGGCCCGATCACTTCCACCACCTACTTCCAGGCCATCGGCCGCGCCAAGACCGCCATCATCCTCAGCACCCTGCGCCAGGCCTTGCTCCTGATCCCGCTCATCTTCATCCTCCCACACCTCTTCAACGCCCGCGCCATCTGGTTCGCCGCCCCGATCTCCGACCTCGCCTCCGCCGCCATCACCATGACCGTCGTGACCTTCGAGCTGCGACGCCTCCGCCGCTTGGCCTAGGAGACGAAACGCCCGTTTGCCATCCATCGACCGCCGCGTGTTGACAGCCGTAGCTGGCTGGCGCACAATGCCGCCATTCATCCACACAGCCAGCTAGGAAATCGTCATGCACACGATCCGACTCTCCCTCGCCGCCCTTTTCGTTAGCGTCCTCTGCGCCGCCGCAACGGACGAGGGCTTCGTCCTGCGCGGCTCAGGTCCGCGGACCAAACCCATTCTCGGCACCCTGTACGAGCTTTCGCTCCACGTGCCCGCGACGCTCGCCAAGGCCGATGCCAAGACGATCATCGACTCCGAACAGCCCATGACGCTGACGCTGGTCCTCAAAAGCCGTCTCATCACCCGCGAGCGCTTCGTCGAGACGACCACCGGCGGCTTCGCCAAGGCCGCGGCATCTGGCTACAAGTCCGAGAAGACCCAGGCCTTCCTCGATCTCTTCGCGTCGACCGAATTCAAGAAAGGCGACACGGTCGTGATGCGCTACGGGGCCGACGGACTCGAGACCCTCTACCGCACGGGTGCCGACAACGTCGATACGAAACTTGGCACCATCCAGGACCCCGCGCTCAAGCGGGCGCTCTTCGCCATTTGGCTGGGCGACACGCCCGCGCAGGATTCGCTGAAGCGGGCGCTGCTCGGCGACTGAAAAACCCCTCCTGAAAATTTCTTCGAAAATTCTGTTGACTTACGCCCGCTGTTACTGTATAAAGAAACACATCGAAGAACTCAACAGGCATTTCCAACCCGAAAACCCATGAGCAAGGCAAACACGGCAGCGACGACGAAATTCCGCGGATGGTGGTGGCGCAACAGCCTCCATCGCCCGCTAGGCGCGCCGTGATTCCGTCTCTGGACACACTGCACCCCTTGACACCGGCGATGACGCGACAGCAGTCTCGCCGGTGTTTTTTTTGACTGCTCCCCTGCCCTCTCCACACTACTCAGCCCAAGGACCCCGCCATGATCCTCGAATCCTTCCCCACCCAGGCCGAATTCGCCGAACGCCTCAAGACCGCCTCCGTCATCCCCGTCGGCGTCCGCGTCCTGGCCGACACCGAGACGCCCGTCTCCCTGCTCGCCCGGTTCGCCGACACCTGCCCGAATCTCTTCCTCTTCGAATCCGCCGATGGCGGCGAGCGCTGGGGGCGGTACAGTTTCATGGGCACCTCGGCCCGCGCCGTCGTCACCGTCTTCCAGCAGGACGTCGTGATCCGCGAAGGGATCCGCGAAAGACGCATTCCCCACTGCGGCGACCCGATGGGCGTGCTCCGCACCCTCCTCGCCCCGTACAAGCTCGCCGAAGTTCCCGGGCTGCCGCGCTTCTGCGGCGGGCTCGTTGGCTACGTCGCGTACGAGATGGCTCACTTCTTCGAGCCGCGCGTGCCGAACCGCCTCCCCGCGGACCGCCCGCTCGCCGAGATGATGATCCCGGACAACCTGCTTGTCTTCGACAACGTCAAGCACACGCTCTCCGTCATGGCGCTGGCCTTCCGCGACGACGGCCCCGCCGAGGCTCTCTACGCGAACGCCAAGTCCCGCGTCGCCGCGCTCCTACGCGACCTCGAACGCCGTGCGCCCGACTTCGCAAGCGCCAACCGCGCCCCCATCGAACTGCCCCAGGCCGTGAACCCGCCGGAGCGCTACATGGATATGGTCGCCAAGGTCAAGGAGCACATCCTCGACGGGGACGTCATCCAGTGCGTCGTTTCACAATCCTTCGTCGGCCCCGCTCCCGACGACCTCGTGAGCCTCTACCGCGCCCAGCGCTTCGTCAATCCCTCGCCCTATCTGTTCTTCTTCAAGTGCCACGGCTGCACGCTCATCGGCTCGTCGCCCGAGACGCTCGTTCGCCTCGACAACCGCACCGCCACGCTCCGCCCCATCGCCGGCACGCGCCCGCGCGGCAAATCCGAGCAGGAGGACCGCAAGCTCGCCGACTCGCTCCTCCAGGACGAAAAGGAGCGCGCCGAGCACCTGATGCTCGTCGACCTCGCCCGCAACGAGCTCGGCCGAGTCTCGCTGCCCGGAACCGTCCAGGTCACCGATCTCATGTTCGTCGAACGCTATTCGCACGTCATGCACCTCGTCTCCAACGCCGTCGGCGAACTCGAGCCGGGGCGAGACGCCTTCGACCTCTTTCAGGCGTCCTTCCCTGCCGGGACGCTCAGCGGCGCGCCCAAGATCCGCGCGATGGAGCTCATCGCCGATCTCGAAAGCGAACCGCGTGGCGCCTACGGCGGCGCTTGCGGCTATTTCTCGTTCGACGGCAACATGGACTTCGCCATCTGCATCCGCACCGCCATCATCGAGCACCAGCGCCTGACCATTCGCGCGGGCGCCGGCATCGTCGCCGACTCCGACCCCGCCTCCGAACACCTCGAAACCGTCAACAAGGCCAAGGGCATGGCTCGCGCCCTCGAACTGCTCAAGCAGGTCCAGGAAGCCAACACCCCCGCCCACTGAAACCGTCAGGAGAATTCCGCCATGATCCTCATGATCGACAACTACGACTCCTTCACCTACAACGTCGTGCAGATCCTGCGCGAAATGTCGGGCGACGTCTGCGTCTTGCGAAACGACGCCGCCACCGTGGCCGAGCTCGTCGTGCGCAAACCCGACGCGCTCGTCATCTCCCCCGGCCCCGGCCGCCCCGAGGACGCCGGCGTCTCGATGGACGCCATCCACGAATTCGCCGGCAAGAT
>CAYVJM010000140.1:0-6613 GCA_964451695.1 uncultured Lentisphaerales bacterium
TCAGGACCACCTGCTCGTCGGTGGTTCCGCTCGTGCTGACGGTGTCGATCGCGCCCCGGGCAAGACCTTCGGCCAACTCGTGGCCGGGGGCGAGGAAAGCCTCCAAACCGCGGGCGCGCAGGTGCGCCTTGCCCAGCAACGGAAGCGCCGCATAGCGCTCGTCGAGGGGAGTCTGCGGCCCCGGATCGGCCGCGCGCCAATCGCGGTAGGCGGGCACGGCGGAGAGCGCCAGGTCCAGTTCGGCGGCACTCCGCAGCGCGTAGTCTTCGGGATAGCGGTACAAGCCCTTCATTTCGGCAGAGAATAGCAGAGCGCCAAGCCTGTGTCCAGCACTTGAAAGTCGCTGCGATAATCGCTAGAATCGCCGCATGAAATACAGAGCATTCGGCAAGACGGGATTGAAAGTGTCGGCGCTGGGATTCGGAGCCATGCGCCTGCCCGTTCTCCCGGCCAATCCCCGAAAACCCAAGGCGGCCAAGGTTGTCGACAAGGACGAAGCCGTCGCGATCATCCGGCGGGCGATCGATCAGGGCGTCAACTACGTGGACACCGCCTACGGCTACCACGGAGGCGAGTCGGAGCGGATCGTCGGGCTGGCGCTCCAGGACGGCTACCGCGCGAAGACGTTCGTCGCGACCAAGTTCCCATGCTGGAAATGGAAGCGGGACGGAGATTTCGGCCGCATCCTGAACACCCAGCTCAAACGTCTCCAGACGGATTCCATCGACTTCTACCTCCTGCACGCCCTCGGCGCGGATACCTGGAAGAACGTCGTCCTCGCGCACGGGTTGATCGAGAAGATGGTCGAGGCCCGGAACGCGGGCAAGATCCGGCACATCGGCTTCTCGTTCCACGACAGCCTCGACGTCTTCAAGACCATCGTGGACTACACGGACGTCTGGGAATTCTGCCAGATCCAGCTCAACTACCTCGACACCGAATTCCAAGCCGGTCTCGCCGGGCTCCGCCACGCCAGCGCCCGCGGGCTCGCGGTCATCGCGATGGAGCCCCTCCAGGGCGGCAACCTCGCCAACCTCCCGCCCAAGGCGGCCCGGGTCTTCAAGGACACCGCGCGCACGCCCGTCGAATGGGGCTTCGACTTCCTCTGGAACATGCCCGAGGTGTCGATGCTCCTCAGCGGCATGGGTTCCCGGCAGATGGTCGACGAGGACGTCGCCTACGCCAGCCGCGCCCGCGTCGGCATGCTGAGGCCGGCCGACGTAGCGGTGATCGCCCAGGCGCGCCAGACGATGCAGGGCGCCGATACGATTCCCTGCACGGCGTGCGAATACTGCCTCCCCTGCCCTCACGGCGTCGCGATCCCCTACAACTTCCGCGCGTACAACAACCTCTTCAAAGGCAAGGCGAAGGCCGAATGCGAAGCCCAGTACGCGAATTGGGTGCCGATGTTCGGGCACCGCGCCGACGCCTGCGTGGGCTGCCGCGCCTGCGAGCCAAAGTGCCCGCAGCACATCGCGATCGCCGATCGCATGAAGGACGTGGCGGCGGCGTTCGCATAACAGCGGGGAGAAACAGCCATGGCGGCGAAACATGACCGGGACGAGGGGCGCCGGCGCGGACGGCGACGCGGCGCCGGGCTGCTGATCGCCGCGCTCCTCCTCGTGCTCTGGTTCGCCGGGGTGGCCGGATGGCTCGTTCGCACCGCGGCGCTCCGCTGGGCGCCCCGCGAAGGGCGCGACTTCCGGGTCCTCGCCGTCGGCGCCGACCCGGTCGCCGATCCCGCCACCGGCGTCGTCGCGCACGTCTCCGCGACGCGGTTGCGCGCATTTGCCGCCGAAGCCCTCGGCTGGCGCGCCGCGCTCATCCCTCCCGGAACGCTGCCGGAGCGGCTCGCAGTCGCCGGAGAGGTGCGGGTGCGGCTCGACGAGACGACGGAACCGGTCTGGCTCCCCTTCGTCGCCCGCATTGATCCCGAAGCCAAACACCCCCGGCTGAAAATCCGGCTGCCCTCCGACAAGGTCAACGCGGCGCTCGCCTACGAGGACTCCTTCGCCAACAAGCGCAAGGAGCACGACTACGCCCTCGGGCACTACACCCTTGTCCATGCGCTGCGCTTCGACACGATGAAGCTGAGCTCAACCTTCAACGGCCGACGCCCGGCGACCTTCCGACGCATCGAGGGGACGGCCACGGGGCAGGTGCGCTTCCGCCTCGAGGAGAACTGGTTCGACGCGCGGACCACGGCGCGGGTCCGTCGGATGGATCTCCGCTGCGACCTCGACTTCAAGAAGTACGTGGACGGCATCGCCCTCGCCTACAAGATCACCATCCCCAAGCTCGACGCGGACATCGACAACCTCGCGCCGATGTTCGAAGCACGCCCCGTCGAAGCCATTCGCAAGGCGCTGGAGGAATCCCTGGCCAGACCCCGGAACCTCGAACGCCTCGCCCGCAAGCGCCTGCCGCTCTACCTTCCCCTCGACGTGGACCTCGACGTCGAAGTCTTCCTGACGAACTCCGGTGCATCGCGCTGACCCGGCAGCGCGCCCATGTCCACACTCCGCCACACTTCGTTCTCCTGCCCACCCGCCTTCGCCGTGGTCGTCGCGGCGCTGGTGATCGGCTTCGCCGTGGACCGTCTCCCAGACGCCGTCTTCATGCCGCTGTTCTGCCGTCTCCCCGCGCGCATCGCCGCCGCCTACTACGGGGCGCCCCTGTCGACGCCCGATCTCGCCTTCTGCGCGCGGGGCGTCGGCGTGACCGTCGCGCGCGGCTGCGGCGGGGCGGGTTTCTTCGCGCTCTGCGCGGCGCTGCTCGCCACGCGGGCGTGGGAACGCGGGGACTTCGCCACGTTGCGCGGACGGCTCCAAGCGGCCGGCGCGTTTGCCGGCGCGTTCGTCGCGGCGTGGCTCGCCACCCTCTCCGTGAACGCAATGCGCATCGTCTTCATCGTGCCCGTGACCGCGGCGGCCCGGCTTGCGCCGGAGTCGCTTCGCGCGGGCATCCACATGGCCGCCGGGATGGCGGTCTTCATGAGCGCGTTCGCCGCGCTCTGGGTATTCACCGAGCGGCCGCGGCCGCGGAAAGCGTCGATATGAACGAAGCCTCCACCGATTATGCCGAAGTCGAAACCACGCCGGGACGCCTGCTCGGAACGCCGCTGGCCGCGCTGCTGACGCACGTCCTCGCGCCGCTGCTCTCGCTCGGGGCGATCGGGCGCGTTCTCTGGCTGGGCTGGGCGGAGTTCACCCCTGGACTGCGCAGTGCCATGATCGCCCTCGTCGCCATGGCCGCCGTTTGCGCCCTGGGGTCGCTTGGGCTTGTCGTCCTGCGTCGCCGCAAGACCTTCCCACTCTGGGGAGAGGCTGTTGCCGTCCTGCTGGCCGCGTTCTTCTGCGGCATCCTGCTGGTCCTGCAGGACGACATCGGGCGCGCGCTGCCTTCGTGGATGGTCGGCGCGGGGAGCTTTCTGCTGGCGTATGCCGGCGTGATGGCCCCGGGCTTCAGCGCGATGTGGCGCCTGGGGACGGTCCCGCTACCCATCGGCAAAGTGGCGGACGTGGGCGCGACGGTGTTCGGAGTGATCGTCACGCCGATCATGACCTACGTCGTCGTGCGCGTCGCCGTCCAACTCGCCGAGAACATCCATCGGGATATCAATGAGTACATCGTGACGCCGGTGTTCGTCCTCGCCAGCGTGGTGATCTTCCTGCTCGTATTCCGCCTCTTCGGAATGGCGTTCTCGTTTCTGGCGAAATTCAGGCGCTACCGCTTCATCGTCTTCGCCGAGGCGTTCGTCATCACCGTCGTGCTGCCGTTCGGCGGACTCGCGCTCAATGCGGACATTCCGTTCCCGGCGGACTTCCAGCATCTCGGCTTCTACCTGGCGACGGCCTTCACGGCGCTCGCGCTGCTGCTGCCGGACGGCCGCTCGCGCGGCGCGAGGCTGGCCATCTGGTTCGCGCGCTGGGCGGCGTTGCCGTTCACGCTGTACTTCCTCGTCGTCTTCCTGCCGTTTATGCCGTTCGCGGTAATCGCGATGCTCTTCTTCGGCGCCGGTCTCCTGATCCTCGCGCCAACGCTCCTCTTCTGGCGCCATGTCCGGACGCTCCACCGGAGCTGGACGGGCGGAGTCGCCGCGTGCGGACGCGGCGCGGCCGTCGCCCTCGCCGTCATCGGCTTCCTCCTGCTGCCCGGTGGAATCGCCATCGTGACGGAGATCCACCGCAACGATTTGCAACGGACGCTCGCGTTCGTCGAGAAGCCGGACTACGACGCGGACGCGACGCTCCCGGTGGCGCGCGGGCGCGCCGAGGCCGTGGTGCGCCGCGCAGTGACCTTCAACAACGGGTTCGAAATCCCGCTCATCTCGGCGTGGTACGTCCAACGCGTCTACGACGGGATGTATCTGCGCGACGACATCCTCAAGCGCCTCTCCCTTCAGATTCTCGGCGAACCCCTGCCCCAATCCGGCTTCGGTCTCGACTACTTCGGCGGGATCTTCTCCCGCAACTCCGGACGCGCATCCCGCCGTTCGCGCGCCTGGGGGCGAATGGCGCCTCCCTCAACGCATGCGTATCTGACGACGAACGCCGTCGTCGCGGCCATTGCCGACGGGCCGGATGTCACGTACACCGTGCGTATCGGCGTGGGCGCCGCTAGCGGCCAAGAGGAGTTCCGCGCACGCGTCGAGCTTCCCGCCGGCGCCTGGGTCGCGGGGATGCGGCTCAAGATCGAGAACGTCTGGGAGCCCGCCGCCATCATCGAGCGCAAGGCCGCCGAATTCGTCTACGAGAAGATCACCGTCATCGAACGGCGCGATCCCGCGCTCCTGACGCTCGATTCGCCCACGCGGGGGACGCTGCGCATCTTCCCCGTCACGCCCGAGGGCCGCGAGCTGGAGATCGACATCCGGATGCCAAAGGCGCTGGCCGATGGCGATGTCGTGGCGATCGGTGGCAAGCCGGTTCGCGCCGAGCCGCTGACCGTCGAGGCCGCACCGGTTTTCGCCAACGGCGTGCTCGTCGTGCCGGATGCCTGGAAGCGCGCCCACGCCGCGGAGGCCGTCCCCCTCAAGCCGGGCCGGCTGTGGGTGGCCGTGGACTGCTCCGCGACGAACAACGTGCAGGTCGTCGACGTAATCGCCGAGGATCTGGCAGCTCTGGCGCAGGAGGCCGGGGTTTCGCGGATCATGCTCGTGGCCGTGAACGCCGAGACTCGCACTGCGGAACTCGCGGCGGAAGGGTTGGCGGCAGCGTTGCCGAAGTCCCTGCTTCCGTTCGAAGGCGGGCTCGACGCCTTCGGCGCCGTCTACCGGATCGTGCGCCGCGCTGAGAAGGAAGGCGATCTCGCGAAGGGCGAGTATCCCCGCATCGCGCTCTACGGCGCCAACTGGTCGAACGAGCTGGCCCAAGTCGAATCGGCGAAGTGGCGGTTGCTGGCCGCCGCCGCTCCGGGCCTGACCAACCTGGTTCTGGCGTCCCCCGGCCTTCGCGGCGGTTTCGCCGTTCCGGACGCGCAACCTGCGGACGGCGTCTTCGCGTTCACTGCGGACGGGACGCGGCGCGTGGCCGCGGCGTCGGGCGATTCGGTGATTGTCTTCCCCGAGGGCGGGACGGTCGCGGGCGTTCCTGGGCTTGCATCCCAGGAGGGCGACACCGGCGACTCGGGCTGGGCGGCGGGCGCGGAGGCGTGGCGGCTGCAGACCGCGATGGACCGCGACCCGGCTCGCGACTTGCGCCGGAAAATCCTCCAGCAGTCCTGGCGCAGCGGCGTCCTGACCGAGGTCGGCGCCTACATCGTGGTGGAGAACGAGGCGCAGCGCAAGATGCTCCAGGAAAAGCAGCGGCAGGCGCTCTCAGCAGACGCCGCGTTCGACTTCGAGGAGCAAGACGACCAGGATGTCCCCGCACCGGGACTGCTCGCCATGGTCGCGACCTTCGCCGCCGCCGCCTGGCTCCGCCGGCGTCGGCAGAGGCTTTCCGCTGTATAAGCGCCACCGCGGTCACCCTCCAACGTTTATTTTTCAGCTCCTCTTGACTTCCCCATTCGAAACACCTAGAATCTCGCCTCATGAAAGCCATGGTGACACACATCCTGCCCGGGTTGCTGCTTCTTGTGGCGGCAACTCCGGTGTTTGCCGAGGTGAAGACCTGGAAGAGCACGGCGGGCACGTCCATCGAGGCGGAGTTCGTCTCGAAGTCGGCCACCTCCATCACCTTGCGCACCGCGCAGGGCAAGACGGCAATTGTTCCGATTTCGGCGCTCATGCCGGAGTCCCAGGCGCAGATCCCCGCGGATGCTCCGGCTCCGCCCGCTGCGACAGGGACCGCCTTGGGCTCGATCACCACGCCGCGGACCACCCTCGGCGTGAACCGCGGTCCCAAGCCCGCCGGCGGCCTCGAGCCCCCGACCGCCGAGGAAATCGCCGCGTTCAAGACGGATTTCACGGACACGGACGGTTCCCGGTACGCCTTCTCTTCCGGCTTCGGCCCGCAGCGGCTCACGAAGAAGGACGCCGAGAAGGCCGCTCGCCTGGGCAAGATTCCCTTCCGCGTCACCTGCTCACTGGACAAGTTCAAGCTGGTCAACGGCAAAATGCGCAGCGTCACCATGGAGGGCAATGGCTACATTGTCGTCCTCGACGAGCAAG
>CAYVJM010000141.1:0-3737 GCA_964451695.1 uncultured Lentisphaerales bacterium
GCCATTTCCACGGGGCGTAGAGGCGCCGCTGCGGGCGCACGGTTTCAGATCGGCAGCAGGCACAGCAAATGCCACGCGCTCCGCAACCCCAGAAACTGACAGGGTACGGCGTCCATCGCTTTTCGCCTTGTCGGCAAACAGGCGAAACGCTAGACTTCGCGACATGACACTTCATCCGCTCTTTTCCGACCACGCCGTGCTCCAGCAGGGCGTTTCCGTACCCGTCTGGGGCTCCACCTTGCCCGGAGCGAAGGTCGAAGGCCGCATCGCCGGCATCGCAACCTGGACGCTCGCGAGCGCCTCGGGCGACTTCATGCTGCGCTTCCCTCCCCTGCCCGCAGGCGGCCCCTACACCCTAGAGGTCTCCGCGGACCGCAAGCGCGAATCGGCCCGCGTCGAAGACGTGATGGTCGGCGAGGTCTGGGTCTGCTCCGGGCAGTCGAACATGGAGTTCACCGTGGCGTCCGGAATGCCGGACCCCGAGCCGGCGGACTGCGACGCCATCCGCATGATCACGGTGCCGCGTCTGGCGGCGTTCGGTCGGCAGCGCAGCTTCGAAGGCGCGTGGGCCCTCGCCTGCGGCGATGCCATCAGCACGTTCTCGGGCGTAGGCTACTTCTTCGCGCGCCGGCTCCACGAGGCGCTCGGCGTGCCCGTCGGCATGATCCATTCCTCCTGGGGCGGCACGCGCATCGAGGCGTGGACTTCCCGCGAGGCGCTGATGGGCGACCCGTCCACGGCGCAGGTCGTGCGCGACTATGAGGCGGATCTCGCCTGCAAGACCACGTGGACGGGGGTCGCCGTCGGGCGGAATCTCCCCGCCGACCCCGGCAACGCCGGATCCCGCCGCGGCTGGGCGAAGCCGGATTTCGACGACGCCGCCTGGGCCGAAGCCAAGCTTCCCGGCAATTTCGCGATCTGTTGCGGCCGACAGACGAACGGCGCCTTCTGGTTCCGCAAGACGGTCGACATCCCCGCGGCCTGGGTCGGCAGGAAGCTGACGCTGGGCATCGGCGCCGCCGACAAGCACGACGCGACGTACGTCAACGGCGTCCAGGTCGGCGCGACGGGCCGCGGCGTCGAAGAGCAGTACTGGAGCGTGCCGCGCCACTACGCCGTCCCCGCCAAGGTCAACGCCACCCCCCGAGCCACGATCGCCGTGCGCGTCTGGTCGTTCATCTTCGACGGCGGTCTCATCGGGCCCGCCCAGACGATGTTCCTCGGCCCGGCGGAAGGTGGCGAAGCGCCCATCCGCCTCGACGGAACCTGGCGGTACGCGATCGAGCGGGACATCGGCCTGACGCCTCCGCCGCCCGCAACGCCTCTGCTGCCGGGCAATGCCAACGCACCCTTCACGCTCTACGACGCGATGATCAACCCGCTGCTCCCCTTCGGGATCCGCGGCGCCATCTGGTACCAGGGCGAAAGCAACGCCGGCAACGCGAAGGACTACCTGCGCCTGCAATGCGGCATGGTCGCCGACTGGCGGCGCGCCTGGGGCCAGGGCGACTTCCCCTTCATCTGCGTCCAGCTCGCCAACTTCCGCGCGGCCAAGGACTACGAAGCCGACTCCACCTGGGCGCTGATCCGCGAAGCCCAGCTCGCCACGACCCGCCTCTGCCCCAACACCGGCATGGCCACGGCCGTGGACATCGGCGACGCCGTCGACATCCACCCCAAGAACAAGCGCGACGTCGGCCGCCGCCTCGCCCAGTGGGCGCTGGCGAAGACGTACGGCCGCGCGGTCGTCCCCAACGGCCCGCACTATTCGCACTACACGATCGAAGACGGCGCCATCCGCGTCTTCTTCACGGACGTCGGCAAGGGGCTGGCGATCCAGGACGCTCGCCGCGGCAAGGGCCGCATCGCGACCTGCTACATCGCCGGCGCCGACCGCAAGTTCGTCCCGGCCGAAGCCCGCATCGAGGGCGAGACGCTCGTCGTCTCCTCGACGGAAGTGCCGGCACCGCGGGCCGTGCGCTACGCCTGGGCGGACAACCCCGCCGGCTGCAACCTCGCCAACGCCGACGGCCTGCCGGCCTCGCCCTTCCGCACCGACGTCTGGTAGAGGCGAAAGATTTTTCGCCCCTACGCTTACTCCCGTTCTTCCTCTTGCTCGCCTCTCGCGTCTCGACAAAGCTCGCGACAAAGCTCTCGACAAAGATTCCCGAACCCTGAACCCCGAACCCTCGACCCCCACTCCCCCACATGAACGGATTGACCAAGAAATGCCTCATCACCGGCGGCGCCGGCTTCATCGGCTCGCAGCTCGCCCGGCGGCTCCTCGGCGAAGGCGCCGAAGTGACCGTCCTCGACAACCTCTTCACGGGATCGAAGTCGAACATCTACGATCTGCTTGAGAACCCGCGGTTCACCTTCCTGATGCACGACGTCGTGCAACCGTTCTGGGGGCAGTTCGACGAGATCTACAATCTCGCCTGCCCAGCCTCCCCGATCCACTACCAGCGCAACCCCGTCGAGACGATGAAGGTCTCCTTCCTGGGCATGATGAACACGCTGGAACTGGCGCTCAAGACGAAAGCGCGGGTCTTCCACACCTCCACCTCCGAAATCTACGGAGACCCCGACGTCCATCCGCAACCCGAGAGCTACTGGGGCAACGTGAACACGATCGGCCCGCGGAGCTGCTACGACGAAGGCAAGCGCGCCGCCGAGACGCTCTGCGCAGACTACATCCGCGAATACGGCATCGACGTCCGTATGATTCGCATCTTCAACACCTACGGGCCGCACATGCACCCGCACGACGGCCGCGTCGTCAGCAACTTCATCGTCCAGGCGCTCAAGGGCGTGGACATCACGCTCTATGGCGATGGCTCGCAGTCCCGCAGCTTCCAGTACGTGGACGACCTCCTGGACGCGATGCAGACCTACATGGCGCTGCCCCTGAGCCGCGTACGAAAGTTCTTCGACCAGCGGGCCATGCCGGTTCCCGTGCTCAACGTCGGCAACCCCGGCGAGTTCACGATCAAAGAGCTGGCCGAGATGACTCTCGAGCTGATCCCCGATTCGAAGAGCAAGCTCGTCTACCAACCGCTCCCCAAGGACGATCCGAAGCGTCGCCGCCCCGACATCGCGCTCGCCAAGGAGCTGCTCGGGTGGGAGCCGCGGATCAAACTCCGCGACGGCCTGCCCAAGACGATCGCCTACTTCCGCAAGCTCCTCGGCGACGTCCGCGTCTGACCGGCGGACAACCGCGGACTACGAGTACCTGGAGTCGTCAAGAATTACGATGTCCGGTTTGGAGCCTCTCGGCTGAAGCCCCCGATCCCGCCGCTTCCACCTCCACCATCTCGCGGAGACCGCCCATGAAACTAAATCCGTTTGACCGTCTGCTGGGAATCGACTCGGGCGCGCTCGCATTCCCGTTGCGCGTGTGGTACAACGCGTCGTTAATCGTTTTGGTCGCCGGCTTCATCGTTTCGATGACCGATCTCGCTCGCTATGATGGCGGAGATTTCAACTTGCGCTACATCCAGGCGAGATGTGGTTTTGCGGGGCTGGATCCCTATCGGACGGCTGCCGACTGGTGGTGGAATGGGATCGAGGAATCCTTCCACAAAACCTATTTCGAAGGAACCCCAAGACCTTGGGGCGTATCCTGCCAAAGCCCTGCGGTGTTGCTTTTCACGATGCCGGTGGCCATGTTGGAGCGTGAGCCCGCCAGATGGGCGCACGGTCTGTGCGAGTGGCTGGCCTTTCTGGGCGCACTCGCC
>CAYVJM010000141.1:3747-6526 GCA_964451695.1 uncultured Lentisphaerales bacterium
GAACCGGGAGCATCGGGCCGTCGTGGTGTCGATGGCGTTGTTTTTCATCGCCGGTTCCCCGTTTTGGCGGCTTCATGTCGAGCGCGGCCAGTACTATGTCTTCGTGGTTCTGTTGATTGCCGCCTCCGCCTATCTTCTGGGCGGTGCCCGCAAGATTTTTTCGGCGGGGTTGCTGCTGGGGGCTGCCGTGGCGATTCGCCCCACGGCGCTGTTCCTGCTCGTCCCCTTCGCCTTTCATCGGAGGTGGCGGATCCTTGCGGGGGCTTGCTGCGCGGGGGGCCTCATCGGCCTGGCTACGATTGGCGTCTTCGGCCTCTCCGCCTGGGAGAGGATGTTGTGGATTTCGAAGAAGTACGAAGCGGTCTCCGTCGACTTCTCCATCAATCCGTTCAGCGATTGCATGCGTTCTGCGTCCGTCCCCCCCGTGGAGGACTATGAGCGGCCCCGGAAGATCGAGGGTGCGCCACTTCCTTCGGTCAACAGCACGGTCGCGGGACTCGTCCGAGTTTCCAAGCCGATCCTCGACAGGTTCGGCATTCCCGTTAACTGGGTTCTGCTTGCGGCTAAAGGTGTCGGCGTGGGGCTTGCTTTGCTTTTCATCGCCGCCCTCTCACCGCCAAGTTTGTCACTCAAAACCGCGAAATCCAGGTTCCCCGACCTGTATCTTGCCTACGTCGGCATCGTGGCGGTGAACCTTGTGGAGTATGCGATCCCGTTTCGCGCGGCCTATGCCGACATCTTCTACTTGCTTCCGGTGATGCTCGGGTTGCCCGTGGTTCTGCATCGTCGGCGGGTCTGGCTGGGGGTTGTGCTTCTCGTTGCGTTGTCCGCGCAGCAGACGCTGCTGGGTCTGGTGAACGGTTGGTTTTCCATCCCCGTTCGGGTTATTGGCCTCACGCTCTTCTCCCTCGGGGGCGCTCTGCTCTGGCGTCGAGATCCGACTTTCTCGCCCGCATCTGCGGATGCCGCCGACTCGGCTCAAGACCCCCGGCCCGGATCCCCCCGAGTCAATTCCGCCCGCGCCAACATCTTCCCATGATCATCACGCCGCACCCCTACGGCCGCATGGCCAACCGGCTCGCACTCGCAACCCACTGGATCTGCCATGTGGAGAAGTACGGGGGGACGTATGTGCATCTGGCGTTTGCCGACTACGCGCGGTTCTTCAAGAACACGCGCCGTTCACTCGTCATCCGCTATCGTTCCAGCAAGGGCGACGTGGCGGGGTGGGAACCGCGACACCTTGTTGGCGTTGACAGCATCCTGTTCACGATTGACCGGCATGGCGGGGATTATCCGCTGTCCGCGCCGGCGTTTCTCGAGAAGGAGCGGACGACCCGATTCCTCTTTACGCTGGGGTGGAATTTCCGAGACTTTGCGGCGACAGGGGAATTTGGGGATTCGGCGCGGCACTATTTCGAGCCGGTTCAGAAGCACGACGATGCGGCGAACCTTTTCGTCGAGCAGTGCCGCCGGAATTCCGACGTTCTGGTCGGCGTGCACATCCGGCAGACCGACTACGCCAAGTTCATGGGCGGCAAGTGGCTCTATCCCCTTGCCGAGTACCGTCGGTGCATGGAGATGGTGGCTGGGTTTACCCCGGGACGCACAAGGTTCGTGGTGGCGTCGGACGGCCCGGTTGACAACGCGGCCTTTCGGGGGCTTGATGTCGTTTCCGCGCCAGGCCACGCGTATCAGGACAACCTCGTTCTGTCCCGATGCGATCTGTTGATGGGGCCTCCCAGCACCTACAATCAATGGGCTTCGTTTTACGGCAAGGTGCCCGCATTTCGGATTATTGAAGCGGGGAAGCCCATTCGCCGCGAAGATTTCAAAGTCATGGGGATTTAATCTTTCGCTCTCGTCTTCGTCGTTCGGACTTCCGTGCATGTACACACATACACGCGAACCCCTGATTGCCCTAATTGCCCTGATTGCCCCCGGCTGGTATTGTATTCGGCGACATTGACGACGAGTGTCCCCTTTTGGTAGATTGCAGCTAAGAAAGCAGCAGTCCAAAAGCCTCCCACTCGGGCAGGCCAGCGGTGCGGGACAGCTTTGATGAAAACCCGCCGATATTAATTTGTGATGCAACCTATCGACGATCCTGAATCACCAGCAGCCGCTCCGGACATTGGCAGGCGCATCCTATTGGTGACCAGCGATCGCCGGGGCTGGATGGAAAACGTCTCTGATGCAGAGCACTACGTCCGGGCGCCGTACAGCGTCGGAGCCATATTGTACAATCTGGCAAAGATGGGCTGGACGACAGGCCGCGCGGGCTGGAAGACTTCCCGGCATCCAAAAGCGCTGGCGTTGAAAATCGACGCGTTTCGTCCTGATGTCATCTACACCTACGGGGCGATGGTGTCCTTGATTCCACTCTTCTGCCGAAGGCATCTCTGCAAATGGAAAGCCTTCAAAGTCGTTCACGGTTGGGATGACGCCTATGGCGACATCTGGGGGAATCTGGCGGGTTGGCCTGGACGTCTTTTCATGAACGCCATCGAGAAGTGGATTGTCACCCAGTCCGATGCCGTCATCACGCTCAGTCGATTCCTCCAGAATCGAGGCCAAAAATGGGGTATCAAATGCCATTACATCCCGAACGGGGCAGATCCCATTGATCGTGGTAATGTTCAAGGCACCATTCGACTCGATGGGAAGTTGAATCTCGTCTACACCGGCGATCAGGCCAAGTGGAAGCGTACGGCCGACATTTGCGAAGCCATGAGGCATGTTCCGAGAGAAATCAAACTCTATCTGACCGGACAGCATT
>CAYVJM010000142.1:0-6499 GCA_964451695.1 uncultured Lentisphaerales bacterium
AGGCCGCAGAAAAGGCCCTCGTCCACATCGTCCGCGGCCAGCACCCCAACGGCGGATGGGACTACAACATGCGCCAGACGGAGCGCGACGACACGTCCTACATGGGCTGGTGCGCCCAGGCCGTCAAGGCCGGCCACATGGCCGGCGATCTCGAAGTCCCCGACCTCGACAAGGTCTACAAGAACGCCGTCAACGGCTTCAAGGTCAACGCCAACCCCAGCGGCGGCTTCGGCTACACCAGCAAATCCCCCACGGGCCTCTCCGGCGTCGGCGTGCTCTGCATGCAGCTCCTCGGCGCCGCCAACGAGCCCGAGGTGGCGGCCACCCTCTCCTACCTCGATGAAATGACGTTCTCCTTCGAGAAGTGGAAGAACAAGGGATTCGGCGCCAGCCCCGTCTACTACTGGTACTACATCACCCAGGCCAAGTTCCACGCCGGCAAAGACCGCTGGTCGAGCTGGAACAAGCAGTTCCAGCCGGAGCTCATCAAGCGCCAGGTCGTGATCAAGGACGCCATCGCCGACCCCAAGGGCAAGATGCGCGACATCGGCTACTGGGACAGCCCCTCCAACGGCGAACACGGCGGCGGCGGCGGCGGCGCTGTCGACGCCATCCGCTGGGAAAACGGCGCCGAGATTGTCGGCAAGTCCACCTTGGGCGGTCGCGTGCAGGACACCTGCCTGAGCGCCCTCCAGCTCATGGTCTACTACCGCTACCTGCCCACGTTCAAGACCCCCGAGGTCGTCGCAGACGCCGAAATCAAGGCCGAAGAGGACGACGACGTCAAGATCAACATCATCGGCGGCGGGCAGTAACCGGGACTAGCCGGCCGCGTTCAATCGCGCTGCGCGTCGAACTCCCGCAGCGTCGAACCGAGCGCCACCTGCATGGCCATCGTCAGGGGAACAGCGAAGAGCATTCCCAGCGGGCCGAGCACCCAGCCCCAGAAGATCAGCGAGAAGAGCACGACCACCGGCGACACGCCGAATCCGTAGCCCATCCAGCGCGGTTCGAGGATGTTGCCGAAGAGCATGTTCACCGCGAGATACAGCGAGGCCGTGTAGATGCCCCTCAGCGTGCCGTGCTGGACGAGCGCGATCAGAACCGCCGGAACCGCCGCGATGATCGAGCCGATCACCGGCACGTAGTTGAGGATGAACGCCACGAACCCCAGCAGCACCGGGGAATCCACGCCCATCATCAGCAGCCCGAGGTAGATGCAGAAGCCCGTCGCCGCGCTGATCAGCGTCTTGATCCCCATGTAGTGGCGGACGTGCAGGACGATCGTCGTCAGCCGCTCCCAAAGCGACGCCGTCATCCAGCGCTGGCCCCGCATCTTCGTTCCGAGCGTCGGCAGCTCGCAGAGGATGAACGCGACGATGATCAGCACGAAAACCGCGTTCTTCAGAAACATTCCGATCATCGCGCCGCCCTGCTTGACGATCCCCGAGATCGCGTCCGCGTCCACCTGCAGCATGTCCTCGAAGAAGACCGCCGGCACGTCCACGTCCTGCGACTGCAGCCAGATCCGCAGATCCCCCGCCCCGGCGACCAGCGCCTTGTGGTAGTCCGGGATCTTCTTCGTGAAGTCCAGCGCCGCCTTCGACACGACGACGTTCATCCCGTAGAGGCAGAAGAACGTCATCGAGAGGATCATCGTCGCCAACGCCAGCCAGGATGGCACCCGCCACCGACGCAGCACGTAGTACACCGGTGAGATGACAATCGCGAGAAACAGGATGACCAGCACCTGCGTGATCATCGGCGCCGCCGCCTTCAACCCCAGCACGATCACCACCAGCGCCGCACTGTTCACCAGCCATTTCGTTACCCGCGTCATGTCTTTACTCCCCCGTTCTCGCCCGGCCCTTCGCATCGATGCCGGGCCATGCCCATTGAAAAGATCGAAATCCGCCCCCTCAGAACAGCAGCTTCAGGCTGGCCAGCGCCGCCAGGGCGATCACCAGCCGGTCGAAGGTCTTCTGCTTGACGCGGCGGGCGACGACGATCCCCGCCGCCACGCCGACTACCAGCGCCGGGATCATCCAGAGATTCACGGCGAGACTCGCCCGCGTGATCATCCCCTGTTCCACCATGAACGGGACTTTGATCCAGTTGACGATGAAGAAGAACCACGCGCTCGTCCCCAGGAACGTCGCCTTGTTCAGACGCAACCCGAGGAGGTAGGCGCCGATCACCGGCCCGGCGGCGTTCGCCAACATCGTCGTCACGCCGCCCAGCGAACCCATGAACGCCGCGAACGCAAGCCGGGGCCACCGCCCCTGCGGCGCCGGCGCGCCGCCGCCGCGCGCATCCCGAATCTGGCGCCAGACCTGCAGCGCCAGGATGAAGAGCACCGTCGCGCCGACCACCGGACGCATCTGCGCGTCGTCGATGCGCCCGAGCAGCCGCCACCCGGCCACCACCCCCGCCACCGCCCAGGGCAGCGCCCGCAGCAGATCCCGCACGCTCACCGCGCGCCGCCAGTACGCCAGCGCGAAGAGGTCGCCGACGACGAGCATCGGCAGCACAAGGCCCGTCGAGGCCTTGCCGGGGATCACCATCGCCACCAGCGGGATGGCCATGACCGTCAAGCCGGGCACGCCTCCCTTCGACACGCCCTGGAGAAAGGCGGCGGCCATGAGAAACGCCCACTGCGCGGGCGCGATCTGAGAAACATCGAACATGGAAGGCGGTTCCTGGGTGGAGCCGATGACTTTACACGCAATCGCCTTCCGGTTCAATCGAAATACGTCGTTGTGGCGGCGATGACGGCGTTTTGCTACACTGCCGCCATGAGCGATGACCAGGCCATCCAGGACGCCAGCGGACTCCCGCGCTTCTCCCTCCTCGACGTGCGCCTCGCGGGCGTGCGGATCGAGCGCGCGGTGGAGACCCTCCTTGGCTTCGCCGCCGATGGCGGACGCCACACCGTCTGCATCTTCGCGGCCGACTCCCTCCTCAAATGCCGCGACGCCCCGGAGCTGGCCGCCGTCGCCAACGCCGCCGACATGACGCTCTGCGACGGCATGCCCCTCGTCTTCGTCGGCCGCACGTTCGCCAAGCTCGACATGAACCGCTGCTACGGCCCGGACGTCATGCTCCGCACGATCGAGGCCGGATGCGCTCGCGGGCTCCGCCACTTCTTCTACGGCGGCCGCGACGAGGCGACCGTCCAGCGCCTCGAAGACAACCTCCGCGCCAAGTTCCCCTCCATCCAGATCGCCGGCCACTACGTGCCGCCCTTCCGCGACCTGACCGAGGCCGAACGCGACGATGTCGCGCAGTGCATCGACGCCTCCCGCGCCGACATCGTGTGGGTCGGGATCGGCACGCCGCGCCAGGACTACTGGGTCAGCGCCTTCCGCCCCCTCCTCCGCGCGCCCGTCCTCGTCGCCGTGGGCGCGGCCTTCAACTTCCACGCCGGGACGGTGCCCCAGGCCCCCCGGTGGATGATGCGCTGCGGTCTCGAATGGCTCTTCCGGCTGTTCGCCGAGCCCCGGCGCCTCTGGCGGCGCTATCTCGTCGGGAACCCCCGCTTCGTGCTGCTGGCGCTCCGGCAGTGGATCACGCGCCGCCCAGCCCCCCTGGGCCAGGTGACGCGCCGGCCCGCCGGCGCGCGGGAGACGACATGACATGAAGGAGCTTGTCAAACTGTCCGGCGTCGCGAAATCCTTCGGCGCGGTCCGCGCCGTGGACGCCCTCGACCTCGCCCTCGGTCAGGGCGAAATCCTCGGCTTCCTCGGCACGAACGGCGCCGGGAAGACGACGACGATCAAAATGCTGCTCGGACTGATTGCCCCGGACGCCGGCTCGATCGCCGTGTTCGGCGCCGACCCCCGGCGCCCCGAGACCCGCCGCCGCATCGGCTTCATGCCCGAAACGGCGCACTACTACCCCTTTCTCACGGCGCGCGAGCTGCTGAGCTTCTATGGCGGCCTCTGCGGCATGGCGCCCGCCCGAATCGCCGCCCGCAGCGCCGAGCTGCTCGAACAGGTCGGTCTCGCCGAGGCCGCCGGACGCCAGCTCAAGACGTATTCGAAAGGCATGCTCCAGCGCGCCGGCATCGCGCAGGCGCTCCTCCACGACCCCGATCTGCTCATCCTCGACGAGCCGCTGACCGGCCTCGACCCGCTCGCGCGCATCCAGTTCCGCGACCTCCTGCTCGCGCAGCGCGCCGCAGGCAAGACCGTCTTCTTCTCTTCGCATGAACTGTCGGAGGCCGAGCTGATCTGCGACCGCGTCGCAATCCTCAAGGCCGGGCGCTGCGTCTACGAAGGCTCGCCCAAGCAGATCGCCGGCGACGGCGGCGTCAACCTCGAACGCATCTTCCTCGACGTGCTCGCGCGTCCGTCCGTCGTCGGGAAGGAGATGCGCCCATGATCCGCCGCCAGCTCGCCGCCCTCGCGCGGCTCTCCCTCCTCGATCTCTACCGCCGCAAGGACCTCGCCGTCCTGCTCATCCTCGCGGGCGCCATCCTCGTCCCGCTGGCCTTCGCCAAGCCGTTCGGCGTCGAAGGCGCCAGCCGCTACCTCGCCGAGGTGGCCATGGCGATGATCTGGCTCTTCTCGCTGATCGTCGCGCTGGGCGTCTCGGCGCGGCTCTTCCCGCCCGAGTTCGAGACGCGAACGATCTATCCGCTGCTGGCGAAGCCGGTCGGGCGCGGCGTCCTGCTGCTCGGCAAGTACCTGGGCGCGCTGGCGGCCTCGCTCTCGGCGCTGACGCTCTTCTATGCGCTCTACGGCGCGATGACGGGCCTGCGGCAGGGCGCGTGGTTCCCGCCGATCCTCCTGCAGGCGTTCGTCATGCACGCGGGGCTGATCGTCCTCGTGGCGGCGATCGGCCTGCTGGGGTCGCTGCTCGTCACGCCTTCGGCGAACCTGACGCTCGCAGGCATCGCGCTGGCGGCCATGTTCGGCTTCGGCCGACGTCTCCCCGACCTGGCCGCCGCACAGCCGGGACCGCTGAAGGCGCTCGTGTGGCTCGTCCACGCCATCGGGCCGCATGCCGAGTTCTTCGACATGCGCCAACGCCTCGTCCACAACTGGCCGATGATCCCCTGGAGCGTCTGCGCGCTCGTCTGGGCCTACGCAATCGCCTACGCCGCCGGCTGCCTTCTCCTGGCCGCCTGGGCGCTGCGGCGCCGCAAGCTGTGAGGTGCGCATGAGAACGCGGACGCGAGAACCCTGGATGGGAGCCGCTGCGCTGGCCGCGGCGGCGGCGTGCGCCGTCGCAGTCTCGACCCTACCGCCGGAGCGCACCGCGCAAGTCGGCGGCGCCGATCTGCTCTCCGTGCTCTTCGCCGACGCGCGCGCCGTCGCCGGTCTCGCTCTCGTCCACAAGGCGGACCGCTACTTCCACGGCGGCGTGGAGATCGACTACTGCGACCGCGGGCGTCCCGCGGAGGCGGGCTCGGCACCGGCGGGCTCGGCAGCGGAGCGCGACGATCACGACGATCACGAGCGTGAGGCGCGTCCCGTCGCGCGCGATCCGTGGTCGTGGGTCAACGCCCGCGTCCACGTCCAGGACCACCGGCACCTCGCCGGACGCGAAGTCGACGAGATGGTCCCGTGGGTCTGGGCGGCCTGCCGGGCCGATCCAAACAACGTCGAGGCCTGGGAGATCGGCTGGTACGCGCTCGCCAAGATGCGCAAGAACAAGGAGGCGGGGCTCGCCGTGCTCGAGGCGGGCATCCGCCACAACCCGGACAACGTCCACCTCGAATTCACCCGCGGGCAGAGCCTGCTGACGGACTTTCAGGACGAAACGGCCTCCGAGGCCGCATTCCAGCTCGCCCGGTCGAAGGCGCTGGCGCCGGTGGACGGCACGCCGGAGAAGCTCGACAAGGACGATGCGCTGCTGCTGACGCACGTCCTGAGCTACCTCGGCCACTTCGCGGAGAAGCGCGGCGACGCCGAGGCGATCCGCCGCTACCACCAGGAAGCCGTCGCCGCCGCGCCCGACTCCCCTTCCACTCGCTATCTGGGGAGCCTGCTCGAGACCGCCCGGCCCTAGGCGCGCTGGAACCGGATCCGAATCGAGGCGATGGCGTGCGGCGGGATCGCCAGATGGACGGAATCGTCTCGAAGGGCGGACTTTTCAGAGACCGTCGGCCGCTCGAGGAGATCGACGGGGCTGGCGGAGGACAAGCGCCCGAGGCGCGAATCGAACCGGATCGCCGCTTGGCGTTCACCGTCCGTGACGTTGAGGAGCCGCGCCACGAAGCCATCTCCGTCTTCGGCGCGCTTGAAGCAGTTCAGCACCACGCCTTCGCCCGTGCATGACGCCCACGAGCCTTCCGCGGGCAAAGCGCCGGGGTGACGATCCGTTCCGACGACCAGCAACGAATGGTTGAAGGCCTGGCCGGCCGCCGTGGCCGCCGCGCGGTCCGTGCCGTGCGGCACCAGCGAAAGGAGCAGCGAGGCGGCGTGCTCGCCGAGTTCGGGAAGACGATCCGGTTCGTAGGCCGAGCGGATCAGGTTGACGCGCAGCGCGCCGC
>CAYVJM010000143.1:0-6497 GCA_964451695.1 uncultured Lentisphaerales bacterium
CCGGCTGGCCTCGACGAATCTCCCCTACGGCATCCTGCTTCTCGTGCTCTACGGCTTGGGGCACTGCGGCGTCATCGTTCTGGCAGGAACGTTCACCGGAGCCGTGCAGCGCTATTTGGACTGGAACGAGCAGTCGAAGGGCGCAACGATCCTCAAGAAGATCTGCGGCGCCCTGGTGTTGCTTGGAGGCTTGTATCTGATTTACACGGCGAACTAGTGTTCGCTCTTCGGAATTTGCCGAGAACATCCACATGAATGAGTTTACAGCGGACAACTACACGCGATTTCTGATGAACGTGCATGCCGGGCATCCCGGGCTAACGGAGCAGAGCATCGGCACCGCACGAACACCTAGCGGGTTGTCGAGTTACGAAGCTTTCTGTTCATTCGTCGATCCCAAGCCGGGCATGACGGTTGTGGATATCGCCTGCGGGAACGGGCCGTTGTGCGAGATTCTCGCCCAGCGCGTCGGGGAACACGGGCAGGTTATCGGAATCGATCTGAGTCATGCCGAACTCGACCAAGCCGCCAAACGGCTGCGGCACCTTCCCCGCGTCCGCTTGCTGAACGAATCGGCCCAGAAGTTGTCGATGGCCGACCGCTCCGTTGATGCTGTGCTCTGCCACATGGCCTTGATGCTGTTCTCGCCCCTCAAGCCAGCCGTTGAAGAAATTGCCCGAATTTTGAAAAGCGGAGGCGTCTTTGCCGCCGTTGTGCCGACGCTTCGAAAACCGACTGGGCTTTTTACCCAATGCGCCAGTGCTTTGCGCGATGTCTTGACGGAGGAGCGTCATCGGCTGGATGCGCTCAGCGGCAACGCCGTCAAGATGAATGGCATGGACGATCTCAAGGTCATTTTTGCCGATCCCGACTGGCGGTCCGATGAAATGGAAATTTGCGATATCGATGCATCCGTCGCGGCTTCCCCGGAGAATCTCGCCGTTCTCGTCGCCCCGGCCTTCTATCACTACCAACTGCTTTCCCCTGAATCTCGTTCTCGTATCGAGCGCGAGTGGACGGTGTTATTTGACCAACACCGCGATCCGGATCGGACAACTCGTTTCCACTTTCCCCTATCTGCATTTGTTGTGATGAAGCGCTAGCGTTGTGGATGCGTATGAGGCGAGGCGTTGTCGAAGGACACCACTCTCGCCTTCATTCCGTCTAGCCCCCAGTCTCAGAAATCCTGGCTCTTGGGCGAGGGATCGGTCTGTTCCGTGTTTTCAACCATGAAAACATCAGACCTGAAAAGTCTTTGCGGCCTTTGCACCTTTGCGTGAATAACGCCTCACGCCAAGCCGCCAAGTGCGCCAAGGAAATCTCCCCGCTGATTTGAATTCAAAGTTGAACAATTTTGTTACAGCGGGCAAGTTCTTCCTGGTCATCGCGGGAGAGCTCATCGCCATTTTCATCGTGGTGGCCTTTATCATCGGGTTGCTGCTGGAATATCTGCCGCCTGCCCGCATCAAGACGTTTTTGAGCGGGAAGAACAAGCTTCTCCAGTACGTGCTGGGCGCGGGACTCGGGGCCGTCACACCGTTTTGCTCCTGCTCGACCGTCCCGATTCTGACGGGGCTGCTCAAGGGCGACGTCCCCGCTTGAGGCATTGGAAGTCGTCTTCAAGGCGCACATCGAGTCCCATGGCCAACACGCCGGCGTGCCGCGGGCATCTTCGGCGAACTTCAACGCGCCGAAGACACCCCTGCCAAGCGCGCGGTGCGCGAGTTCATGGGGCAGTATGTCGGAAAATTGCAGGCGTTCACCGAACCAGGCAAGGCCGGGGGCGAAATCGACCCCGACGTGAATGCCAAGGCCGCCGCGACGTTGTTCGTTGCCATGATCCAGGGCCTGGTGGTGCAGTCCCTGGTCTCGGGAAGCAGGGGAATCTCCTAGGCGAACGCCGTCTGGAAGAGGTCCGCCGCGTCTGTGGCTGCGCGTACACCATCGGCAACAAATTTATGAATCAGGGCGATCTTCTGCTATTGCTTGACCGTCATCACAACCTTGCCGAGATTCTCACGGTTTATGAGAATCGCTTGGGCGGTTTCCGCTTCAGTTATCGGCAATGTAGCGTGAATCATCACCTTAATCTTGCCCGAAGACAGAGCTGGCCACAATGATTTCTCGAGTCCGGCGAGAATTTCCGCCTTCATTTCCGAGGTGCGGCTACGCAGCGTGCTTCCTATCAGCTTTACGCCACGCCTAAAGAAATCGTTCATGTCGATCTCTGTCATAGCACCGCCCATTGATGCAATAACAATCCAGCGGCCACCGCGTGCCATCGTCGCAACGCATTTGCCCAGAGCAGGCCCTGCAACGCAGTCCAGCGCCACATCAACCGGATTGCGTGCGAGTGCTGTCGCGACATCCTCCTTGCGGTGGTTGATCACCACATCCGCACCAAGGTCTTTGACAAATCCTGCCTTTTCGTCAGAGCCAACCGTCGTAACCACTTTGCCACCGAGCGTTTTTGCGAGCTGGATTGATGCCATGCCCAATCCGCTAGCGCCAGCCTGGATGAAAACGGTGTCTCCCGCCTTCATGCCACCCTCGATGCAGAGGTTTAGATACGCAGTAGCAAACGCTTCAGGCAGTGCTGCTGCTTCAACCATTGACAGACCTTCAGGAACTGGCAGAGCCATGCCAGATGGAACAGCGACGCGCTCAGCATATCCGCCACCGCCAAGCAACGCGCAAACGCGATCGCCCGGCTTCCAGCGCGAGCCGGGAGGAGCTTCAAGCACTACGCCAGCAACCTCAAGCCCCATCCATTCGGGCCAGCCGGGAGGGGGTGGATAATTTCCATCGCGCTGAAGCAGATCTGCGCGGTTGAGTGCGGCGGCATGGACCTCGACAAGGATATCGCCTTCCTTCGTTACGGGTTCGGGCACCTCACTCCAAGTCAGCTCTTTGTTGTTACCAATGAGAATCGCGCGCATAGTATTAACATCCTGTTTTCAAAGTCGTGGCAGGGTGCCTCGCAGATACAACTTTCAGCTATCGTCCGAAGTTGCAGAGGCGCCCGCCGTCGATGAAGTGGGTCGATCCTGTGATGAATGCGCCCTTTTCAGAGCAAATGTAGAGTATGAAGTCCACTACCTCGACAGGTTCCGCCGCGCGACCTAGCGGAGTCTCCATTGACGCCATGCCAGGGCGCGTCAAGACAGGACCGGGTGCCACACAAACTGCACGAACCCCGTGCGGAGCGCCAGCGAGAGCGAGCCCCTTGACGAATTGGGTGAGTCCGCACTTCGATGCACCGTACATGGGGCCACTACGGTCACCCTCAACGCCCGAAACGGAACCAAGGCAAACGATTACCCCGCCCTTGTTCTCAACCATTGCTGGCATGCAGGCGCGGGCGAAATAGACTGGGCCCTTGAAGTTAACCTCAAGACTCCAGTCGATCACCTCGATGGGTTGCTCGTAAAAGGGATGAAAGCTGTTAAGACAGCGTGGTTCGTATCCTCCTGCGAAGCAGAGCAGCAGGTCGATTGTGCCGAACGTCTTCACTGCCGCATTGGCAGCCTTCTCAGCATCTGCGTACTTGCGTACGTCTGTCACCACCGCTAGGGCCTCGCCACCCTCCTTGCGGATGCTCTCGGCCGCCTGGACAACCGCATCGGCGGATATGTCGCAGAGTACGACTCGCGCCCCACCTTTGGCAAGCAACTGAGAGGTTAGCAACCCCATTCCGGACGCCGCGCCAGTGATGACCGCCGTCTTACCCTTGAATGTTTCGTAGTTCATTTGATTCTCCATGGTGCCCTATGTGCCGTTCCGTCTATCACCTAATGGCAGTCAAAATAGTCACGCAACTGCGCGACGCTCGGCTGAACGTCATTTTCGTCGAGGCGGGCAAAAGTAATACAACCTCCGAGTAGGATGGTCTGGTAACGCTGGACGAACTTGCCCAGATCGCCGCCGCAAAGGTGAATAAAAGGAACCTTCAACGTGTCGTGGAGAACCGCCGTGGTCTTCAGACTTTCATTGAGTTCTGCGGGCGTATTGCAGCTAAACACCCCCTTCGAGATATCCACTCCGCGCGCCTCATGAGCTCGGAATAACGCAACAGCATCCGCCAGCGGACGATAGGCGAGGACGTGCGAGGACATGAGCGCCTTGGCACCGCGCGCCTGAATGTCCCGAACCAGCGTCTTCTGCCTGGTGATGGATCCGTCGTCTACGGACAGTTCACCGGGCGTTGGGTTAAAGAAGTCTCCCATCAAGTCAACGATGTCCGCACCAGCCTCGGCAGCCATAAGCAGGTACTTCACGCGTGCATCGTCAGAAAGGGTTTCCATGCGCCCCTTACGGTAGAACGCGGCGTATTTCCTGATCTTCACTGAGTCGAAGATGCGCCGAAACGTGGCGACGTCGAGGAACTCCTCGCGCATATTCTGCATTTCAAGGCAAACGCCATGGGCTCCCTGGGACTCGAACTGGCGGCTCTCCTGGATTAACTCCTCGGGCGTCTCCAGTTGTTGGGTGATCCCGTAGATGAATTCGCCAGGAATTTTCATATTAATTGTCTACTTGACAGTACCGAGTTCGTCATGAACTCAACGAAGTCAAAGCTTAGCACGACCGCTGACCTTTCGCAAGTCACGCGAGTGCCGTTTTTCAGGGTGGTTCCCTTTGAAATCAGCCTGCAAAAGGCCGTTGTCCGTCACGCAGCCGATTTCGGCCGCTTTCGCTCGGCGTTTTCACGGAGGAATTTCGCCCAGTCATTGTCTTCTCCAGCCGACCGGAGAAATTCCGGCAGCGTATTGCGCAGACTTTCGGCGGCGACCCATTCGGAGGGGATGCCGTTGAGGTTCATCGTGCGCATCCACGAGGCGAAACGGCTCCAGACCTGCTCAGGCTTGGACAGGGCGAGTAGCAGCATCAGCCCCTGGGCGATCAAGCCAATCTGGATGAAGTTGTGGTAAGCCGCGAGTTTGCGTCTGACGGCCGTCCGGTATTCGTCGCTCTCGCGGTGGAGGTACATGTTCTTCCCCTCACGGCCGATGCGTTTCATTTGCCTCATCCAGAAGTGGTAGCCCATGGCGCCGACGATCCGGACGGAAACCTTGAATCCGACTTCGATTTTGAAACGAACCGCGTACATCCGCAGCACGAGCAGCGGGTGCAGCATGAGATCGCTGGAGAGCAGGACGCATCGGCGTCCGTCTGCGAGTTTCACCAACACGAAAAGCACCTCGTGGCCGACGGGCCTCCAGAGCAGCCGCACGGAAAGGTACTCGACGGGTTCCTCCTTTCCGTAAAGCGGCACCCGCGCGCACGCCCATCCCTGCGGCTGGTCGAAGAGGTCGTAGAGGCGCAGCTTCTCCCCGTATAGGCGCGGCCTGCCTATCCGGGAGCAGACTCGCTCCGCGGGGCGGTAGGCGACGGCGTTCGATTTCAGCCGTGTCACCAGATGACTTCCCCGGTCAAGCAGGCCCCGCACCATCTTGCGGCTTCCGTAATAGGCGTCGGCCACGAGATATGCCGACGTGTCGAAGCCGAGCGCGAACACCATTCCCAGGAGTCGGTCGAGCAGCGTCTTCGCACACCGGTTGGAGAAGACGACGCCGTCGTGGATCTCGGCGCCAAGCGGAATGGCGAAGAACATTCCTCCGGACGTGGCCAGCAGGCTCACGGCCTGCAGCATGTGCCCGAAGATGTATTCCGGCTTGGTGTTCGACTCCGATTCCTGGTGAAGTTTCTTGACGCCCGGCATCCTCCTGCCCGACTTGGGGATTTTGATTCCGTCGCAGAGCAACACCGGTCGGCCGTTCACCTGCCAGACGAACGGCGAGGCGAAGCGCAGGACCGCTTTCACCCAGACGCTCCTAAGCCGCCGGGCGTCAAGTCCCCCGGAGTGGAACATGTCCAGCAGGCGGTCGTATCCGCGCCAGCCAAGGCCATGCGCCCGCGCGAAACTCGTCACGCCGAGCAGATCCGATCTCACGCAGAAGCCGCTCAGCGCGACGAGGAACCAGAGATAGGTGCGCGTTCGGGAAAACGCCGGACGCAGGCTGGAGGCGATGTCGTGCCAAAGTCCCCACAGTTCCATGGCTAGCGCCTCCTTCCTTGCAGGCTCCCGGGGCCTTGCTTGATTTCGGCCACGTTCAGAGCGCTCAGCACATTGACAATCTCCCAGGCTCGGTTGTAAGCGGCGATTCCCGCTTCGACGGCCTCTTCCTCCACTTTTCTGACATAGGTCATCTTGTTGCCTCCTCCTTTCACCGGCGTGGAGAGAAGGCAGACCGGATGCAGATGCCTGCCTTGGGCGCATGCGCAGTTGGGTTTGCCGCATTTGCGGTGTGTGCGAACCAGACTGCCGCGGATCAGATGTCCGAGACAGGCGAGCTCCTTCATGATCGCTTCCTTGCTTTTCCGTTCATTCGCCTTCATGAATTCTCCTGGTGTTGCCGGTGGCTTGGTTTAGAATAAGCGTAATCGCTTACCAGATATGATCTTAAAAAAAAGACCGGAAGTCAAGCGCCTTCCGA
>CAYVJM010000144.1:0-6464 GCA_964451695.1 uncultured Lentisphaerales bacterium
GGCTTGGCACCCGAACGGCGGGCGCGGATTCGTCCGCGCCGTCGTTCGCATTCATTTCCCCGCGGCGCGGGCCCCTTGCGCCGCATTGCACCAACCACCACGAGGTAGTCACCGCTATGCACCGTACAGTCATCACCGGCATGGGCGTCGTTTCCCCCCTGGGCTCTGATCTCGGCACGTTCTGGTCCCGCCTCGTCGCCGGCACCAATGGCGTCCAGAAGATCACGCACTTCGACGTCTCGAACTTCCCCGTGCAGATCGCCGCCGAGGTCAAGGACTTCGACGTCAACGCCTTCATCGACCCGAAGGCCCAGCGCCGGATGGACCAGTTCACGCACTACGCCATCGCGGCCGCCGCCATGGCCGTGAAGGATGCCGGCGTGAACTTCGCCGCCTACGATCCCTACCGTTGCGGCTGCATCATCTCCTCCGGCGTCGGCGGTATCGCCACGACCGAGGCCGAAGTCCTCAAGATGAAGGAGAAGGGCCCCACGCGCGTCTCCCCCTTCTGCATTCCGGAGATCATCGTCAACATCGCCTCCGGCATGGTCGCCATCGAGCACGGCCTGAAGGGCCCCAACTACGCCGTCGTCTCCGCCTGCGCCTCCGGGCTCCACAGCATCGGCAACGCCATGCGCATCATCGAGCGCGGCGAGGCGGACGTCATGCTCGCCGGCGGCGCCGAGGCCGCGGTCAGCCCCATCTCCATCGCCGGTTTCGCGGCGCTCCACGCCCTCTCGAAGCGCAACGACGACCCCGCCACCGCCTCCCGTCCGTTCGACAAGGATCGCGACGGCTTCATCATGGGCGAGGGCGGCGCCGTCCTCGTCCTCGAGTCCTACGAGCACGCCAAGGCGCGCGGCGCCCGCATCTACGCGGAGGTCTCCGGCTTCGGCCAGACGTGCGACGCCTTCCACATGACCGCGCCGGCCGACGACGGCCAGGGCTTCGCCCGCGCGATGGCCAACGCGATGAAGGAGGCCGGCGTCTCAAGCGCCCAGCTCGACTACATCAACGCCCACGGTACCTCGACCCCGCTCAACGACCGCATCGAGACCGCCGCGATCAAGGCCGCCCTCGGCGAGACCGACGCCCGACGCGTCATGATCTCCTCCACGAAGTCCATGACGGGCCACATGCTTGGTGCCGCCGGCGCGCTCGAGTCGATCGTCTGCGCCCTCGCCATCCACAACGGCGTCGTCCCGCCCACGATCAACTACACCACGCCGGATCCGGACTGCGACCTCGACTACGTGCCCAACACGGCCCGCGAGGCGAAGGTCGAAGTCTGCGCGAACAACTCGCTCGGCTTCGGCGGCCACAACGCCTGCGCGATCTTCCGCAAGGTCTAGCGCAAACGTCGGCGATCTGGTAGACTGCGCCGCAAACGCCGCAGGAAGACGGCGCTGAAAGGCGGTTGATGGGCGCATTCAAGGCATACGACATCCGGGGCGTCTGGGGACGGGACTTCAATGCGGAGACCGTCTATCGGATTGGCCGCGAACTGCCCGGGCTGCTCGGGGCCGATCGCGTCCTCGTCGGTCGCGATGCGCGCACCAGCTCCCCCGAGATCTTCGAGGCCCTCGCGCGCGGCATCCAGGACGCTGGCGCCGATGTCCATGACCTCGGGCTCTGCACCACGCCGATGACGTACTACTTCACGGGGCTGCTCGGGTATCCCGCGGCGGCGATGATCACCGCCTCCCACAACGGCCCCGAATGGAATGGCATCAAGCTCTCCCGCGCGGGCGCGCTGCCGGTCGGCGCCGATTCCGGCCTCCTGGAGCTGGAACGCCGCGTCCAGACTCCCGCGCGGCCGCCCGAACGGCGGCGTGGCGTCCGCGCCCCGATCGACGTGCGCGGCCGGTACCTCGACTTCCTCCGGGGGCGGATGCCCGACCTCTCCGGTCTCAAGGCCTGCATCGACTGCTCCTGCGGCATGGCCGCGCTGCTCGTGCCGGATCTCTTCCAGGGAACCGATGCCGAGGTGCTCTTCGCCGAGATCGACGGGACGTTCGCCGAGCATTCGCCCAACCCGCTCCTGCCCGAAACCTCCGCGGTCCTGCGCGCGCGCGTCGCCGCCACCGGCGCCCATCTGGGCGTGATCTTCGACGGGGACGCGGACCGGGTGATGTTCTCGGACGAACAGGGCCGCTTCGTGCGCCCCGACCTGATCACGGCGCTGCTGGCCAGGCACTACCTCGCCCAGGAGCCCGGCGCGCCGATCCTCTGCGACATCCGCACCTCGCGCGGCGTGACGGAGGAGATCCTCCGCCTCGGCGGCGAACCCCATCTCTGGAAAGTGGGGCACGCGTTCGCCAAGGCGAAGCTCCGCGAACTCGGCGCCATCGTGGGCGGCGAGCTGGCCGGGCACTACTACTTCCGCGAATTCTTCTGCTGCGACGCGGCGATCCTCTGCGCCCAGATCGTCATGGGCGTGGCGGCGCAGGCGGCGCGCGAGGGGCGGACGTTCTCCGACCTTCTCGCCGGCATCGACGTCTACGCCAACTCCGGGGAGTGCAACTACGCCGTCGTCCGCAAGACCGAGGCGATGCAGGCGCTCGCCGTCTGGGCCCGGGCGCAGGCAACGCCCCCTTCGCGGGAATTCGATTTCGACGGGCTTCGCTTCGAGTGGCCCGACTGGTGGTTCAACGTGCGTCCATCGAACACCGAACCCTGGCTGCGGCTCATTGCCGAAGCCCGCGACGCCGCGCTGCTTGCGCGCAAGAAGGCGGAGATGGACGCGATTCTGGCAACATTCGAGGAGCACATCGACCATGGACGCGGATGAAGTGATCGTCAGACAAGCCTTGTTTTCGGACGTGCGCGCGATCTACACGCTGATCAAGGGCAACACGGACATGCTGGTGCCCCGCTCGATGAGCGACATCGTGCAGCACATCGACCGCTTCCTTGTGGCGGAAGGCAACGGAGCGCTCGTCGGAACGATCGCCTACGAGTTCCTCCCCGAAATCGGCGCCCCCGAGCGCACCTCCGTCGAACTCCAGTCCGTCTGCGTCAAGGACGGCTGGCGGGGTCGGGGCATCGGCCAGAAACTGGTGCTCGCCCAGATCGAACGCCTCAAGCCCCTCAAGCCCTTTCAACTCGTCGTGCTGACCTTCGCCGAGGCGTTCTTCGAGAAGCTCGGGTTCCACATCGTCCCCAAGGAGACGATGATGCACAAGCTCTACGTGGGCTGCATCAACTGCACGAAACACGAATCGCCCTTCACCTGCCCGGAAAAGGCGATGGTCAGGACGATGGAGACCCGCTGACCGCGATCCCTCGCGGCAATCAGACGCCGGTCTGGGTCGCCTTCTTGGCCTTCTTGGCCTGGCGCTTCTCCTTCAGCGTCATCGTGGGCTTCTTCTTGTCTTCCTTGTGGACGTCCTGACCTTTGGCCATGGTTGCTTCCTCCCGCCGCCGCCGCCGTGGAAACGCCCCGGCGCTCGGTTCGGCTTTGATGCGGGCATGGTAGCAGGAGCCTCGGCGCCTGTCAACCGCCTGAGACGCCGATTTCGTATTGACGCGATCCCGGGAATCGACGAAAATCGCACGTTGGCAACGAGGGGGTGGAGACGGCGATGAAGCGGCAATTTCAAACATCCGGTCGTGGTGGAGTCCGCGCGCTGGCGCGGGCCTTGGCCCTTGCGTGCTCGACCGCCGCCGCCCTCGCCCAGCAGCCGACTCCGCCTCGCGCCGCCGCCGCCGAGGTCTGGCGAGGCGCCGGTGCGATGCGCGACCCCGCCGCCCGCCAGGCCGTCGTTGATCGCCTGCGCGAAGTCCACCAGTCGCGGAAGGCCGAAGCCGGGCGTCAGGCGGATCTGCGCGGACTGCCCAAGCGGATGGTTCTGCCGGACGCCGGCGTGGCCGAACTCATGGACTGGGTGGACGGTCGCCCGCTCTACTACGCCACCGCCAACGCGAACGCCGCGATCAGCACCGGTGCCAATCTCGTCCGCGCCGTCCCGTATTCCGTCGATGGCGCGGGCTGGACCGTGGGCGTCTGGGACGGCGGCGGCGTCCGGACGAACCACCAGGAGTTCGGCGGCCGCGTGACGATCAGAGACGGGTGCTACACCAATATTCAACTGCACGCCACGCACGTGACCGGGACAATCGCCGCCACTGGCGTCGTCGCCACGGCCATGGGTATGGCCCGCGCGGTGAAAGTCGACAGCTACGACTGGGACGACGATGCCGGCGAGTCCGCTTTGCGAGGCGCGTCTTACGGAGGCGAACCGGGCAAGATCTACCTCTCCAACCACAGCTACACCTACCTCTCGGGGTGGCAGACCACGGGCACCTCGGCCTGGACGTGGTACGGCTCTGGCACGACGCAGGCGGGATACGAGGCCGCTTTCGGCCAGTACAACGATGCGGCCAGCGAAATCGACGGACGTCTCCACGGGCTGCCCTATTACCTGACCGTCTGGGCCGCCGCGAACGAACGCGACGACAATCCCGCGTACGGCGCGACGGTCGCCCTGGTTCCCGGCGGCGCCACGGTGGCTTACGACAGCGCGCTGCATCCCGCTGGCGACGGAGCCGCCCGAGGGGGCTACGACACGATCGCCTTCTACGCCGGCGCCAAGAACGTCCTGACCGTGGGCTCCGTCCGGGATGCCGTCGTGAGCGGCCAGCGCAACCTGTCCGGAGCCACGATGGAGGTCTATTCATCGTGGGGTCCGACCGACGACGGTCGGATCAAGCCCGACCTGGTGGCGAATGGGTATTCGCTCGACTCCACCAGTTCCGGCGGCACGGCGAGCTATGGGACCATGAGCGGCACGAGCATGGCCGCGCCCAATGCCACGGGCACCGCGCAGCTCCTGCTGAGCCTCTACACGACGATGAAGCCCGGCGAGTACATGCGGGCGAGCACGCTCAAGGCGCTGCTCGTCCACACGGCCGACGACCTCGGCACGGCCGGCCCCGACTACCAGTTCGGCTGGGGGCTCGTCAACGCCAAAGCCGCCGCCGACCTGATCTGCACGGCGGCGACGAATCCCGCCGTCCCCGCGATCATCGAAAGCGCCGTCACCCCCTCCGCCCCCGTTCAGGAACATCTGCTGAACTGGGACGGCGTTTCGCCGATCCGCGCCACGCTCGGCTGGACGGATCCCGCCGGGACGGCGACCCCGCTGCACGATTCGCGCACGGCGAAGCTCGTCAACAACCTGAACCTCCGGCTCGTGGCGCCCGATGGCGCCGCGCACCTTCCGTTCGTCATGCCCTTCGTGGGGACGTGGACGACGGCGTCGATGTCCGCCGCCGCGACGACCGGAACAAACAACGTCGACAACGTCGAACAGGTTCTCGTCGCCGCTCCTGCGAAGCCCGGAATCTGGAAGGCGGTCGTCTCCTACAGCGGCACGCTTTCCGGCAGTCTCCAGAACTACGCGCTTGTGATCTCGGGCTCGCAGAAGTTGCCGCCGAATCCCCTGCGGGCCGTGCCCGATTACGCGGCCAGCCCCGCGGACGTCGTCGTGATCCAGGGGGCGAACTTCGATGCTTCCGCCGCCGTGGCCTTCTTCCGCGCCGACCAGCCTGACGCGCCGGCCGACGTCCAATCCGCCTCGTCGACGAACCTCGTCTGCGCACCCGATTACGCCCGCATGGCCCAAGGGTGGTGGAACGTCCGCGTGACCAACGAGGACGCCCAGTTCGGCGAAGCGACGAACGCCCTGGCCATCGCCACCGCGCTGACTCGCGCGAATTTCGAAGTGGCGCCTGCAGGGTGGACGGCGAGTCCGAGTGTCGGCTCCAGCTATTGGTCGATCATCGCAACGAACAGCCACACTCCGACACGTGCCTACTTTGCGCCGGGACCGGCGACGAAGAACACGGACAATTTGTCGTCGCCCGTCTATGCGATTCCCGCCGAAGCCACCGGCATCCGGTTTCGCTTCTGGCACCGGTACGCCATCGAGGTCAACGACGGCTGCGTCCTGGAGGTCTCGGCGGACGGGGGTTCGACTTGGAAGCAGATCGGCGAGTCCGGGTCGGGCGCTTCCTTCGTCAGGGGCGGCTACACGACGGTGATCGCCACCCCACCCGGGAAGAAAGGCGCCGAACTGGCCGGCCAGTCGGCCTGGACGGGGAACGGCGGCGACGCCTTCGCCGAGGTTGCGGTGGCGCTCGATCCGGCGGTCTACGCAGGGGCGGCGCTACGGGTGCGCTGGCGCCTGAGCACGGATGCCACAGGGGCCAGCGCCGGGTGGTGGGTGGACACCTTCGGCGTCCACGCCTTCACCCCGGCGCGGGGGACGGCTGTGCTGCTCCGGTAAAGCGACCTGCGCGCCGCGGCCTTATTCGAAGTCGACGACCTGCTGGCGCTCGGCGGAGGCGAAGACGGCCTCCATGAGCTTCATCACGCGCATCACCTGGTCGAGCTTCACGATGATTTCGGCCTTGCCTTCGATCGTCGCCATGACGTTGCGGTAGAAGTCGCGGATGTCGCT
>CAYVJM010000145.1:0-6450 GCA_964451695.1 uncultured Lentisphaerales bacterium
ACACGCGTCCGCCCGCCATCTGGTTGAAGATCGCCGGCAGCGTGATGAAGAGCAGTCCCGGCCCGGCGTTCGGCTTCACGCCGAATGCGAAGCACGCGGGGAAGATGATCAGGCCGCTCGCCACCGCCACGAACGTGTCGAGCAGGATGATGTTCACCGTCTCGCCCGTCAGCGAGCGTTCGCGGCCGATGTAGCTGCCGAAGACCGCCATGCTCCCGATGCCCAGGCTCAACGTGAAGAACGCCTGTCCCATGGCCGCGAAGACGGCCTCCGTGATCCCCGCCTCGCGCATGCGGCCGAGGTCCGGCAGGAGGTAGAACGCCAGCCCCTCCCGCGCCCCGGGCAATAGCATCGCGCGCACTGCCAGAACCAGCATCAGCGCGAACAGCGCCCCCATCATGAGCTTGGTCACGCGCTCGACGCCGCGGCGCAGTCCCGAACCGCAGATGGCGAACGACACCACGACGGCCACGAGCATCCAGAACGCCATCGGCCACGGTTCGGCGAGCATCCGCTCGAAGTGCTGGCCGGCCGCCGCGCCGTCGAGCCCCTCGAGCCCGCCCGCCGCCGCCTGCACGCAATACGACAGCAGCCATCCCGACACGACCGTGTAGAACATCATGAGCAGGTAGTTGCCGGCGATCGCGACGGGCCCGTAGAGATGCCAGCGCGTTCCGGCGGGCTCGAGCGCGCGGAGCGCGCCGGCGATGTTACGGCGGGCCGCACGCCCGATCGCAAATTCCATCACCATGATCGGCAGCCCAAACAGCGCCAGGAACGCCAGGTAGACCAGCACGAACGCCGCGCCCCCGTATTTGCCCGTGATGAAGGGAAACCGCCAGACGTTCCCCAAACCGATGGCGCACCCCGCCGACAACAGGATGAAACCCAGTCGACTGCCCAGCGTCTCGCGTTCTCTTTCCACGATCAATCCTTTCGCTTGTCCAAAGATTGGCGTTTCATCATTTTGCGCGGCTCGCAACACCCCGCATGGCGCGGAAACGAAGTCTGGCACAAAGAGCCCTGCGACGCAAGGAATAAGACGTCTTGTTTCAACAGTTCCGTTGCATCTACGCCCGGCTTTATGGTAGATTCACAACTAGCGATCCCCGTCGGTCAGGCGCTGGACTGCGGGGGCTTTGGGGTTCAGCGCCGAAAAAAGGAGTCGCAGATGAAGTCAAGCGTGTTTCTGGCAGGATGTGCGAGCGCGTTCGCCGCGATGCTCTTCTCGGCGGGGTGCTCGAAAGAGGAGGCGAAGACGCCGGAGCCCGAGTCTGGCGCCGAGGCTGTGCCCGCCGAGGTCGCCATCGACGATTCCGTCCTCTACGATCTGTTCGGCGAGGTGGACGGCATGCTCGCGGCCGGGGAGACGAACCGGGCCAACGCCCGCTTCACCGCGGCCCTCGACGAACCGGCGTTCAAGGATCTGCGCGAACCTCTCTTCAGCGCCATGGTCCGCTACTTCCTCTTCACCGGCCAGTTCGAGGAGGCCAAGACGAACTATCTCAACGCCCTGCGCACCGATCCCGAGATCGCCCGCCCCGGCTTCGACGCCATCTACGGCGCCTACATGGAGAAGGGCGACACCGCCGCCGCCCTCGACTGGGCCCGCCTGCTCGCCACCCAGGACATTGGAGACGACTTGCGGATGACCGCCACCGACTGGTTGCTCGCCAGTCTCGCTCGCGACAACCGCCTCGACGAGATGGGCAAGGAGACCGCCGCCGCCCTTGAGAAGTTCGATCCTGCCGCGTTCGCCCCCGTCCTCGTGCGCATCGCCCAGGATGGAATTTCAAACGGCAAGGAGGAGGTCGCCGAGCGCATCGGCGCCGCCATCGCGGCATCGTCCAAGAAGGACGCTTCCGAACTGGCCGTCGCCGTCAAGACGATCGGCGTCCGCATCGACGCTTCGCGCCAGGCCTGGCAGAAGATCGCCGACCGGATGCCGGTTCTCGTCGCCGAGATCCCCGACATCCAGCTCCATGGCGCTCTCCAGTTCGCCGTCCAGTCGGCTCGCGCCGCCAAGCGCTTCGACATGGTCGACGCGATGTGCGCCCCCGTCGTCATGGACGAACGCGCCGCCGATCTCAAGCTCGATCGGACCCGCGGCTTCTGCGCCTCCGAATGGGTCGGCGTTCTCTTCGAGGAAGGTACCCGGGATACCGCCTCCTTCCCGGGCCGCCTCGCCAAGCTCCTCCAGGTCAAGCTCGACCCGCGTCGGATCTATTCGATATACAGCCGCCGCTTCTACGAGATCCTCGACGACAAGGCGCTCATCCGCGAGTGCATGCCCCTCGTCGATTCGCTCATCCCGTTGCTTCCCGACGAGGCTTCCCAGAACGGCCTGCGCGCTCTCCAGCTCGACGCCGCCTTCCTCGTGGACGACTACGCCGTCGCTCTCGCCATCCTCGAAAAGGGGCTTCCGGAGCGCGACCAGGCCTGGCACGCCATGGCCACCGCCAAGGTCAAGGCCCACCTCGCCCTCCAGGAGAAGCGCTACGACGACGCCGTGAAGTCCTTCCGCGAGTTCATGAACCTGCTGCCCGACGACGATCAGCCCGACCCCGCCTCCGACGTCATGTACAGCAAGTGGACGCTGCTCGGCAACAACGAGAAGCGCATTGCCGATATCTACGCCGAAGCCGGCAACGCCGCCGAATCTGCCAAGTCCATCGCCGCCGCCCGCGAATGGTACGACAAGGCCCTCGAAGCCAACAAGGCTGGAAAGGCCACTGAGGACTACATCAAAGCCCAGATCGCCGCCCTTCCCGGAGACGAGGCCAAGCCCGCCGAGGTCGCTCCCGCGGAAGCCACGCCTGCGGAGACCAAGCCTGCCGAAGCAAAACCCGAGGCCAAGCCTGCCGCATAGTTCCGCAAATCGGACGGGTCGGACTTGTCGGACAGGTCAGACCCGTCCGACCCAGTGACCCATTTCCATGATACCCCAAACTGCGATCCTGTCGATCCGCGGAGGCGAGTCCTGCGTCGTCCCCGTCGGCGACAATCTCTTCCGAACCTTGCGCGGCGCCCACGTCTTCGTCCCGACCATCTGCGGCGGGAACGGCTTCTGTGGCCAGTGCAGGGTCAAGGTCCTGCGGGGCGCCGAAGACGCCCCCACCGACAAGGAGCGCAAGAAGCTCTCTGCGGAGGAAATCGCCGGCGGCTGGCGTCTCTCCTGCCAGGTCCCCGTCCGCGGCGACATGGAGATCGAGTTGCCCGAGGCCACGCGCGACGTGCGCCTCTTTTCCGCCCGGGTCGTCGACCTGGAGATGGCGAACCACGACATGCGCCGCGTGCGCCTCGCGCTCGAAACGCCGCCCGCGATTCGGTTTCTGCCGGGCGCGTTCATTCTCATGGACATCCCGCCGTGTCCCGGCGCCCCGCGCGGCGTCACGCGCACCTACTCCATCGCGACCCCGCCTTCGCTCGAAACGGCCATCGAACTCAACGTCCGCCGCGTCCCCGGCGGCATCGGCTCCGGCTACGTCCACGACACCCTCGCCCTCGGCGACGCTGTCGCCTTCTCAGGCCCCTACAGCGGCTACGCCCGCTGCGACGATGCGAATCCGTTGCTGTGCGTAGCCGGCGGATCGGGCATGGCTCCCGTCCTCTCCATCCTCCGCCACCTCGACGAACGCCGGTCGCCGCGCAAGGTCGTCTACTTCTTCGGCGCCAAGACAAGCGCCGACCTCTGCTACGTGGACGAACTGCGCGCTCTCGAGAAGTCGCTTCCCGACTTCACCTTCATCCCCGTCGTCGAGCAGCCCGCAGAAGGCGAACGCGACCGCTACGAGACGGGTCTCGTCACCGATGCCATCGTCCGGCGCGTCCACGACGCCTCCGCCTGCTCCGCCTACCTCTGCGGCGGTCCCGGCATGCTCAACGCCTGCTGCGAAGTCCTCGCGAAAAGCGGTCTCCGCACCGAAAACGTCTTCTTCGACAAGTTCGCCTGATCAGCGTCGCCACCGCAACAGCATTCGCGCGATCCAGAACCGCAACGCCGCGATGAACGACAGCTTCGGCCGTTTCACGGCCCGAAACGCGCCAGGCCTCATGTAGTCACGATCCATCAATCCCATGCCCGACACTATGCCCCAGAATCCCGCCGACTGTCAAGCCCTGCCCCCGGCTTCAGACTCCGCCGCGCCGCGCCTCCAGACCTACATGGAACACCTCGGCATCGCGTCCCGTCGCCGCTCCGCAGACCTGATCAAAGCGGGCGACGTCCTCGTCAACGGCGTGCGCATCCTCGAGCCGGGCTACCGCGTCCAGAATCCCGGTCGCGACGTGCTCACCGTCGGGGGCAGGGTCTTCACTCCGCCACGCCACGGCGTCGCCTTGCGCACCGTGATGCTCAACAAGCCGCACGGCCTCATCTGCTCCTCCAGCGACTGCCACGGCCCCACCGTCTTCGAATGCTTGCGCGGCGTCCGCGAACGCCTCGTCTGCGTCGGCCGCCTCGATCGCGATTCGGAAGGCCTCCTGCTGCTCTCCAACGACGGCGAACTCGTCAACCGCCTCACCCACCCGCGCTACGGCCACCGCAAGGAGTACGTCGTCGTCGCCTCCGGCCCGTTCGACGAGGCCGTGCTGGCCTTCCTCAATTCGCCGATGACGATCGACGGCGTCCGCATCCGCCCCGCGCAAGTCGACTATCTCGAACGTCTCGCCGACGGACGCAACGCGGCGCGCCACCGGCTCCGCTTCGTTCTCGGCGAAGGGCGCAACCGCCAGATCCGCAACATGTGCGAACTAGCGGGGCTGCGCGTCCAGTCCCTCGTCCGCACGGCCATCAACGGCCTGCGCCTTCCCCGCGACCTCCGCCCCGGCCAGTGGCGCGACCTCGGTCCAGAAGACCTCGCGCAGCTCGAACCCGGCGGCTGAACGGCGCCTGTCGCCTGTGCCGGCCTTCCGTCTTGTGGCGGTCTGGCGTAGCGCTCCCGGCGCGGCGCACGCCGCTACCGTTCGCAGAAGAATTCGACCATCTCGCCGAGGGGACCGATGCAGAAGGCGAGGCGGACTGGGAACGGCGTCTCCGCGGGGATCGTCTTGTCCACGGGCTCGACCGTGATGGTCATCCCCGCGTCCCGGACGGCCTTGACGCAGGCGTCGACGTCGCGCGTCGCCAAGGCGAAGTGGCGGACGGCGCCCTCGCCGGGGCGGTCCGTGGCGTTCGACATGATCTCGAGGATGCCGCCGCCGGTGGCGAGCATCGTGCCGTGCATCTCCGGGTTCTCCCAGCTCCGCACGACGGGCAGGCCGAGGACGTCGCGGTAGAAGGCGACGGCGCGGCGATAGGCTTCAACGCCCTGCGCTTTCAGGGCGACGTGGTGGATGCCATGGATCAGACTGGGCATGGATGAAATCTCCAGATGTTGATGATGGGCGCGTCTAGGGGCGACGGGCCGTGAAGACGACCGTCGAAGGAATGGCGTCGAGCTGGCCGCCGTGGTCGGCCCAGTCGCGGCTTGTGTAGGGCGCGTCGGCAATGGCGGCCGGCTCCTCGAGCGCCGTCACCTGAAGGCCCGCCGCCTTGAGCCAGCGAAACCATGACGACACGGGGTGGGCGCGCGAAACGACGTGAACCCCGTTCTCGTCGCGGACATCGTCGGGCGGCTCGAAGTAGCTGGAGAGGAAGAGCCCGTCGACCGGCTTCGTCCGCCGACCGCGCCCCGTCTCCATTTCAAACGCGGTCCATTCGCCGTTGTAGACGGGGTGGACGGTCGAGACCATGAGCGTGCCGCCGCGCTTGAGGCGCGCGGCCATCGCGGCGACGGCGGCGGCGGGGTCTTCGACGAACTCGATCGCATGGGAGGTGTGGACGAAGTTGAACCGTTCCCGCGCCTTGAGATGCCGCCCGAAGTCGGCGAAGCCCGCCTGCGCCAGCCGCACCGCCACGCCCTGCTCCCGGCAGAGCCGCGCCGCATGCGCGAGCTGCGCCGAGGAGACGTCCATCGCCGTGCAGACCACGCCGCGTTTCGCCAGCCAGACGCTGTTCTGAGCCCCGCCGCAGCCCAGCTCCAGCGCCGTCATGCCGGGGCGGAACTTCGGCAGGAGGCGCAACGCCGATTCGCCGGGGATCTGCGGGCCGTAGTGGAAGTCGTCGCAGCGGATGCGGGTGAAGGACTGGTATTCGTCCGCGATCGCGTCCCAGTATCCGCTCTGCCGCTTCGCGTCGATTCGTTCGCGCATCGTCTTTTCCTCCGCCGATGGTTCAGCCCTTGAAGACGAGCTTCTTGCGGGCCACGTAGTTGATCAGGACCGAGGCGACGATCTTGGCGATGTACGAGACCGAGGTCTGCATCCCCGCGAAACGGACCAGCGCGTCGGCGATGATGATTCCCGCCCCGGAGCTGATGGCCGAGGCGGCGAAGAAGAGCCCGAACTCCTTGAGCCGGCTGTGCCGTCCCGGCTGGAAGACCCACAGCGCGTTGACGATGTAGCAGAAGG
>CAYVJM010000146.1:0-6403 GCA_964451695.1 uncultured Lentisphaerales bacterium
CCTTGATGGCGGGCTTGCCGGAGGCGATCGACGGGCAGATCTCGAGCATGTGCGCCTGCAGGATTGCCTCGTCTCCGGGAACGAGGTGGTACGTGTAGTCCTCCATGAACGAGGTTCCCTTGGCGCCTTTGACGTCTGCGGTCATGAGCTTCATCAGCCGTACGAGCCCGGCGGTCTTCCAGTCGCCTTCCGCGCCGAAGCCGTAGCCGTCGGCCATCAGGCGCTGAATCGCCAGGCCGGGGAGCTGCTTGAGGCCGGTGAGCATTTGGAAGTTCGTGACGACGGCGTGGTAGTCGTGTTCCTCGAGGAAGCGGCGGAGGCCGATTTCGATGGCGGCCTGCACCTCGACGTGCTTGCGGAATTCCGCGGGATCGCGGCCGTCCAGAACGAGATCGTAGGCGTCGTAGTAGACGTCGGCCAGAGCCTTGACCTCGGCGGGGGACGCGGCGTCGACGTACTGGGCGGCCTCGGCGATTTCGTAGGCGTCGATCTCCCAGCCGAACTTGACCTGCGCTTCGACCTTGTCGCCTTCGGTGACGGCGACGTCGCGCATGTTGTCGCCGAGTCGCACAATGCGCAGGTGGCTGCTCTCGACGATGCCGATCGCGGTGCGCATCCAGTCGCCGATGCGCTTCTGCACGGCGGCATCGCTCCAGTGGCCGACGACGATCTTGCGTTCGACGCCCATGCGCGTGACGACGTGGCCGAACTCGCGGTCGCCGTGGGCCGACTGGTTGGCGTTCATGAAGTCCATGTCGATGGACTCGAACGGAATCGCCGCGTTGAACTGCGTGTGCAGGTGAAGCAGGGGCTTGCGGAACTCCTGGAGGCCGAGAATCCACATCTTGGCCGGGGAGAACGTGTGCATCCACGTCACGACGCCAGCGCAGCGCGCGTCCGCGTTCGCCTCGTTGAAGCAGCGGCGGATGGAGGCGGCATCGACGAGCGTGGGCTTGAGGACGACCTTGAACGGCAGTCGCCCCGAGGCGTTGAGGGCCTCGACGATCTGTCGGGAGTGGTCGGCGACGAGCCTGAGGGTGGCGTCGCCGTAGAGGTTCTGCGAACCGGTCGCGAACCAGAATTCGTAGGGGTGCGTTGCAAGCATGGCGGTGTTTCCTTGGGGTTCGATTATCGGGGCTGGCGGCGCGCCTTGCCGCCGCGCGCGGCGGTGCGGATGGCGACCAGGTCCTTCATGACGTTGGCGAGGTCGTGTGCGGACCCTGCCACGCCGAAGGCGTCGTGGAGCTGGCGGTAGATCGCGGCGAGTCTTGCGTAGGCCTTGACGTTGGCGGGGATGGGCTTGTAGACGGTCGCCTTCGTCCCGGTCATCGCCTTCTGGGCGCGAATGGCGTCGCCGCCGAATTCGCCCGCCGCCAACGCGCCGAAGATCGCGGCGCCGAGCGCGCAGGACTGCGCGCTGCGGCTGATGTGCATCGGGCGGTTGAGGACGTCCGCGTAGATCTGCATCATGAGCGGGCTCTTCTCGGCGAGACCTCCGCAGGTGACGACTTCCTTGATCTTGACGCCGTATTCCTCGACGCGCTGGACGATGACGAGCGCGCCGAAGGCGGTCGCCTCGACGAGGGCGCGGTAGATCTCCGCAGGCGTGGTGCGCAGCGTGAGGCCGACGATGCCGCCGGTGAGGAGCGGATCGACGAGGACCGTCCGGTTTCCGTTGTGCCAGTCGAGGGCGAGCAGGCCGGATTCTCCGGGAGCGAGTTTGGCGGCCTCTTTGTCGAGCTGCGCGTAGGGGTTTTTCCCCGCGAATTCTGCGGGGAGCTGCTTGTCCACGTACCACTTGAAGATGTCCCCGACGGCGGACTGGCCGGCTTCGACGGCGAGGTGGCCGGGCAGCACGGAGCCTGGGACGATGCCGCAGACGCCGGGGATGTCCGCCACCTTCGCGCCGGCGGGGGCGACCATGATGTCGCACGTGCTCGTGCCGACGATCTTGACGAGCGTGCCGGGCTTGACGCCGGAGCCGACGGCCCCGTGGTGGGCGTCGAAGGCGCCCACGGCGACAGCGATGCCGGCGGGGAGGCCAACCTGGTCGGCGACTTCGCGGCAGAGCCGGCCTGCGGGCCAGTCGGACGGCACGGCCTGGGCGTAGAGACGGTCGCGCAGTTCGGCGAGCTTGGGCGAGAGAGAGCCGAGAAATTCCTTGGAGGGGAGACCATCCCATTCCGCGGAGAACATCGCCTTGTGGCCGGCGGCGCAGATGCCGCGGCGCAACGTCAGCGGATCGGTGTTTCCGCAGAGCCAGGCGGGGACGAAGTCGCAGAGTTCGACCCAGGAGAAGGCGGCGTCGAAGACGGCCTTGTCGACGTTCAGGCAGTGCCAGATCTTCGACCAGAACCATTCGGAGGAATAGGTGCCGCCGCATTTGTCCAGATAGGGGACGCCGGCTTTTTTCGCGGCCTCGGTGATCGCGGCGGCCTCGGCGTGGGCGGTGTGGTCCTTCCAGAGCCAGGCGTGGGCGTTGGGGTTCTTGGCAAACTTGGGCTTCAGCGCGAGCGGCATGCCGGCTTTGTCGACCGGAATCGGCGTGGACCCCGTCGTGTCGACGCCGATGCCCACCACGCTTTCAGGCTTGAAGGCCTTGTCGGCGCGGGCGGCGAGCTTCACGGCTTGCGAGACGGTGGCGAGGAAGCCGACGAGGTAGTCGGCGGGGTTCTGGCGGGCGAGCTGGGGGTCCTTGGCGGAGACGATTACGCCGTCCTCGCCGCTCGGGTAGGAAAATATGGCGGAGGCGAGTTCGGCGCCGTCCGCGAGATCGGCGATGAGGGCGCGGACGCTGTTGGTTCCGTAGTCGACGCCGATGGCGTATTTGTGGTTGTTCGATTTCATGCGTGTTCCCGGACGTGATCCAAGAATGGAGAGCGATTGATGCGCGCGCGGTGGGCTTTGGCCGTTCGCCGGCGCCGCCAGAAGACGGCGGAAGCGGCTTTCCGATAAGATACCATGAAGCGCGATCGCTTTTCCACACCTTGTTTGCGCGCGCGAAAGTGGCGCGGTATGGCCGCTGGGCGCATGCTTCTTCAGGCGCGGCAAGCCGCGCCCGCGCCCTAAGCCGCGCCTGCGCTGTAGCGCGCGCATCCGGCTTGCCGGGTGCGAATAAAGAAGTTGATGACGGCCGCCCGGCTTTATGGGAAACTCTGGTGCATGTGCGTGTCTCTGCACGTCCGTGGCTGGCCGCCCGCCCGGGTCCATTCGAATTGGATTATTTATGAAAACGCCGCATCATCAGCTTTCGACTGCTTCGCAGGCTCTGGCGCCACAGTCCAGCGCCGCGCGGGGCTTCAACCCCTACCTGCCTATGTGGGAATACATCCCCGACGGGGAACCCTACGTGTTCGACGATCCGGATTGCCCGGGGAACCGCAGGGTCTACCTGTACGGCTCGCACGACAACATGAGGACGGAGTATTGCGGGCGCGATCAGGTGGTCTGGTCGGCGCCGGTGGAGGATCTGGTCAGTTGGCGCTATGACGGGGTGATCTTCCAGTCGCGGCTGGATGCCTGCGGGAACCCGCTGAATCCCAATGGCGAGGGCGACGTGCTGTATGCGCCGGATGTGGCGGAGGTGACGGGGGTTGATGGTCGAAAGACGTACTACCTGTATCCCAACAACCAGGGCAAGGGCAGAAATAGCATGGTGGCCAAATCGCACCGCCCCGACGGACCGTTCGAGGTGTGCAACTGGAGCCCGGACAACCCGCGGGAGACCGTTGGTGCGTTCGCATTCGATCCCGCCGTGCTGGTGGACGACGACGGAAGGGTGTATGGGTATTGGGGTTTTCAGGAATCGTTTGCCGGGGAGCTTGATCCGGCCACCATGTCCACGCTTCTTCCTGGCGCGGAAGTCGTCAAGGACATGATTTCCGGTTGCTGGAAGCCGGGGATCTTCCGTTTCTTCGAGGCTTCATCGATTCGGAAGATCAAGGACAAGTACGTGTTCGTCTACAGCCGGAAAACCGAGGATGGCGAGTTCGGGCTGGGCGTGTCCAACTACAACTTGGCCTATGCCTATAGCGACAAGCCACTGGGACCGTTCGTGTACGGAGGGACCCTCATCGACGCCAGAGGCCGGGAGACGTGCCCCGACGGGACCGTCGTCGCCACCGCCAGCCCTGGAGGCAACACCCACGGCGGCATCGTGGAGGTCGACGGGCAATGGTACGTGTTCTACCATCGGCAGATCGGTGTCAGCGAATACGCCCGGCAGGCCATGGTGGCGCCCATCGTCGTCAACGTGGCCGAGGGCCCCGGCGGCAAGGTGGATATTCGCGAAGCCGAATACACCTCCGAAGGTTTCAATGTGGACGGACTGGATTTGTTCAACACGTATCCCGCCGGCATCGCCTGCCACTTCACGGGACCGACGCCGGCCATCCACCAATACCCGCGCAAGATCCTGTCGGGATCCTATATCCAGCCCACGTACTACGATGGCGATCCGGCCTTGGCGCCGTCCGACGTCGTGCTTCGCAGCAATCCGGTGGTGAACAACACGTCCGGTTCAGTCGTCGGGTACAAGTATTTCAATTTCGACCGCGCGTCGTCACCGGACGGGGTGAAGTTCGAGATGCTCATCCGTCCATCTGGGGTCGATGGCTTCGTGGACATCATGGCCGTCAGCCCCGACGCGAGCAGGGGAGGCGTATTGCTGGGCACGCTCTCCATCCGCTGCGGGCAGATCCTGCAGCCGGTGAAGTTGCGTGCTGATGTGCGGAACCTCGACAAGGTTCGCGGCAAGCAGCCGCTCTACCTGGTCGTCAAGGCCAACCGGGAAAACGCGTCAATCGGCGAAATCTGCACGATCGGCTTTGTCGCGCCCGGGCGATGACGCCGTCTCGATCGGCGTCGTCAATCCGGCGGGCGGTGCCCGGCGAGTTCCTGTCGAGGAGCTAAAACAGGAGTTTGGGCTGCTCTACGTAGGGCGGGAGTCCGAGTTTCTCGCGGAGGGTCTTTTCGTCGAGGAGCGGAGTCCCGAGCTGCTTGGCGCGGTTGGTCTTGTCGGCGCCGGGGTTGTCGCCGAGGATGAGGAAGGCGGTCTTCTCGCTGACGGAGTCGACGACCTTGCCGCCGGCCGCGGCGATTTTGCGACGGATATCGTCGCGACCGAGCTTGTCGTGGAACGTGCCGCTGATGACGAACGTCCGGCCCGCGAAAAAAGCGTCGCCGGCGGGTGTCGTTCCGGCGGTCGTGTCGGAGGCCTGGCGCGATGACCCCGGCTTCGTCTTCCTCGGGTCGCCGCCAACCGGGTCGATGCCGAGGCGTTTCATGCGCGCGACGATGTCTCGGCCGGTGTCGGAGGCGAAGAAGGCGGCGAGGGATCGCGCCGTTTCCGGCTTGATGGCGCCGGTGAACTTGCCGTAGGCGCTTTTGACCCTGGACGCAAGGCCGTCGCGCACCATGCGCTCGCCGAGGGTCTCGGCGGCCTCGGCGGCCTGGGCATGGCGTTCGGCGCAGGCGACGCGGGACTCGATGTCGAGGGCGCGGATGCGCTGCGTGTTGGGGTTGTTGCGCTCTGCCTCGTCGATCAGCTCGTAGAGGCGGAGCGTGTCGGCGAGCACGGACGAGTTCGCGAAGGCGTCGAAGTCGTCGTGGAGTTTCGCGAGATCCTCGGCCACCGTGCTGCCGATGTTGGGGATGCCCAGGGCGAAGATCCAGCGCGCGAGCGGAAGGTCGCGGCTGCGTCGGACGGCGTGGAGGATCGTGCGCGCGTTGAGGGGACCGAGCTTGCGGCGTTTGCCGGAGGTGGCGGGGCCGGCATCGCCCAGGAGGTCCATCTGCGCGGGGGCGTTCGCGGTCGACGGGGGCGCGGAATCGGCGGGTTCGAATTCGAGGGCGGCGAGGAGAGGCTCGGAGAGATCGAAGAGATCGAGGGGAACCGCGACGAGGTTCTGGTCCACGAGGGCCTGGGCGACGCAGTCGCCGAGGCCTTCGATGTCGAGAGCGCCGCGGGAGGCGAAGTGGAGGAGGCGCGCGGTTCGCTGGGCGGGGCAGAGGAGGTTCGTGCAGCGCACGGCGACTTCGTCCGGCAGGCGGGAGACGGGGCCGCCGCATTCGGGGCATGTGGCGGGCATGGCGAAGGGGATTTCGAGACCGGTGCGCTTCTCGGCGAGGACGGCGGCGATAGCGGGAATGACCTCGCCGGCCTTCTCGACGAGCACGTGGTCGCCGATGCGGACGTCCTTGCGGCGGATCTCGTCCTCGTTGTGGAGCGTGGCGCGCGAGATGTCGGAGCCGCAGACGCGGACGGTGCGCAACTCGGCGACGGGCGTGAGGACGCCGGTGCGGCCGACTTGGACGGTGATCGCCTCGACGACGGTTTCGGCCTGCTCAGGGGCGTACTTGTAGGCGCGCGCCCAGCGCGGGGCCTTGGCGGTGCTGCCGAGCT
>CAYVJM010000147.1:0-6403 GCA_964451695.1 uncultured Lentisphaerales bacterium
ACCCCATTCCGCTTTTGCTCGCTCCGGCATTCCGCTTTTGCTATTCCCCCGACAGTTTCAAATCCCGCAATCCAGGGCGGTGTGGCGCTTCCCCCTCCGATTTGCTACACTTGTCATTTGCTAAAACTGCGTGAGAGATCTTCACGAATGCTAATTTATCTTCTCTGCCTTGTCATCACTGGGGGCGTCTCCTGGGTCTGGGTCGGCATCGTCTACAGCCGGGCCGCCCACACGAACACCGACGCCAGCCTGATCCAATTCTACTCCGCGCTCGTCTCGATTGGCATCAACCTCGCCGTCCTGCCGATGTGGAACCATCTGCATCCGCCTGCGCCGGACTTGCCGGTCTCGATTTTGGCCACCGTCGCCGCGACCCAGCTCCTCTTCGGGGCGATCAACTTTTTCATGATCCGGGCCATGACGCTCGCGATGGAGCGGGGGCCGAACGGCGTCGTCTGGTCGATCACGCAATCGGGCATGGTCCTTCCGTTTCTCATGGGCATCCTCGTGTTCGGGGTGGAACTCACGCCCGGGATGGCCGCCGGGATCCTCCTCATCGTGACGAGCATCGCGCTGTTCGGCCTGGGGAAGAACGCGCCGAAGACGGCGGGCGGCGGGGGACACAGGCCGTGGTTCCACCTGGCCCTGCTGTCCTTCCTGCTCTGCGGCGCCAACCAATGTTTCGGGAATCTGGCCTCGTATCTTCCCCGAGGACAGGAGGTCAGCAGCGTCTTTCGGAGCCTCTGGTCCGCCCTCGGCGCCATCCTCCCCTGGTGCCGCCTCGCGCTCGTCAACTGGATCCGCACCCGAAAGGGAATCCCGGGTTCCCGGGACGTGCCTTTCGGCCGGATTTTCGGATATGCGTTTTCCATGCAGGCCATCGGGATCCCCTGCAGCTATTTTCTCTTCTACCGGGGGCTCGACGGCATGCAACGCCTCGGCCACGGCTCGGCCGCCTATCCGATCCTCGTCTGCTCCTGCCTGGCCGGTTTCTTCCTCTACAGCGCGCTGTTCCTGCGCGAACGCACAACCCGCGTTCAGCTCGTCGGCGCGGCGGCCGCCTTCCTGGGCGTCCTCGTCATCTGCTTGTGATCCCGACCGGCCCCTTCCCTCAATCGTGTGACGGCGTACCGGCAAGTTCGCGCGCGTGGAAGCTGCTGCGCACGAGCGGACCGCTCATGACGCCCGTGAATCCGAGGGCGAGCGCATGCGCCTTCCAGGCGTCGAATTCCTCGGGAGCGACGTACCGGTCGAGAGGATGATGCGCCTTCGTCGGCGGCAGGTACTGCCCGAGGGTCAGCAGCGAGACGCCGGCGCGGCGGAGGTCGGCGAGGGTCTCGCGGATCTCGTCGGCCGTTTCCCCCAGCCCCAGCATCATGCCGGACTTGACGGGGATGCCGCGGCCGAGTCGCGCGGCGGACGCCAGGACGGCCAGCGACCGGTCGTACGTCGCGGCGCTGCGGATCGCGGCGGAAAGGCGGCGGACCGTCTCGATGTTGTGGTTGAAGACGTCGGGGCGGGCGTCGAGGACCGCCGCCAGCGGCGCTTCGAGACCGAGGAAGTCCGGGGTCAGCACTTCGACGCCCGTGCCGGGGCACTTCCGCCGGATCGCCAGGATCGCGTCGCGGAAGGCGCCGGCGCCGCCGTCGGGCAGGTCGTCGCGCGTGACGCTCGTCACAACGACGAACGCGAGGTGGAGGCGGTGGACCGCCTCGGCGAGGCGGTCCGCCTCGTCGGGTTCGGGGGGCCCGGGGCGCTCGCCGCCGCCGATGGCGCAGAAGCGGCAGTTGCGCGTGCAGTCGCGCCCGAGAATGAGGAAGGTCGCCACGCCGCCGGAGAAGCAGGCGCCAAGATTCGGACAATGCGCGCTGGCGCACACGGTGTTGAGGCGTAGATCGGCCAGCACGTCGGCGACATGGCGGCGGCTCTCGGCACTGGAGGTCACGCGGATCCATGCCGGCTGGGCGGAATTGCGGGTTCCCGGAGAAGCGCTGTCGACGGCGGTTTCCGCGACGGGCGCCTCGCCACGGCGGTTCCAGGCTTCGGAAGCGAACTGGCGGTTGGCCAGCGCCCGGGCGGCTTCGAGAAAATCGGAGGGGGGCGTCCACTCGGCGTACCCAGCGGGGGCGAAGGAGGCGAAGGCGCGCACGATGGCGTCGCGATGACCGATCCAGTCGCCGGCGTCCGCATCGAGACGCACGCTGCCCTGGACGAGAACGCCGGTCTTCGTACGGAGCTGCGCGGCGCCGGCGCGCTTGACGCCATCCGCGCCGAGGATGTCGTGGCGGACGGGAGATTCGAAGCAACGCATCCGGCGCAGATCCCCGCCCCGACGACGCTCCTCCTGGAGATGGACGGCGGCGCCGAACTGCTCGCCGATCGCGGCGTGCATGAGGCGGTAGCTCTCGTGGATCTCCATCTGGGCGAGGGGGTGCCCGGCGGGCAGGACGACCGTGTAGGTCAGGTCGTCGCCATGCCGGACGATTCCGCCGCCGGTGGGTCGGCGGACGCGCAGGGGCGGATCGGGGAAGTCGGCGGGCCAGAGCTGGGAGCGGCCGAACGAGAGGGTCGGGCGATCCCAGCGATAGATGCGCAGCAAGGGGGCTGGAAGCGTGGCGGCGCGATCGAGCAGCGCCTGGTCGGCCGCCATGTTGAACGCCGCGTCGTGAGCGTCGTCGAGCCAGAGCAGCCAGGGGATCTGGGGTTGCGGAGATTCGGGCAGCCCGGACGCGGGAAGAGGCTTCATGACATCGGACCGGGTCCAGGCTAGGCCTTGGGCGCCGGCTCATCCTCCTTCGACTCCTCGACTTCCTCGAAGTGCTTCTTGTCGGCCAAGGAGACGTGGCCGACGACGCGCCCATCGTCGAGGGGGTTGGCGATGCGCGCGCCGAGATCGCGGAACATGGCGACCATGTCCCGGAAGCCGCCCCACATGAACCAGACGGTCGAGACGGAACCGACGAGGATGGAGGCGATGATCGTCGTGATGTAGTAGTAGATGCCCCAGCGCTGGGCCGGCCACGGGGAGATTTTCGTCCAGATCAGCACGCCGCAGAACATGATGCCGAAGCCGTAGACGATCGACCAGATGAACACGGACCAGGCGATCGCGCGGTCGCCGCGCGTGTATTCGGGCGTGATGCCGATGAACCGCCGGTAGATGAAGGCGCCGATCGAGAGGCGCTCCGCGACGACGACCTGCTCGCCATCGGGGTGGTACTTGCCGCGGTGGAGCATGCGGTCGAGGTTGAAGGGCTCGCGGTACGAGACAAGGGAGCCGAGAACGTAGGCGGCGCACCCGAGCATCATCGCGATGAAGGAAATTTCGATCGAGTTGATGGGAAACTTGATCGGGTTCATCTCCCAGACGATCCACGGTTTGAAGGGCTCCGAGGCGGCGACCAGGGCGTTGCCGACGGTTTCAACATAGCCGTGGCGCTCGATCCAGGGGTAGACGTAGTCCGCCCAGTTGCGCTGGAGCATGAGGCCGACGAACGCGGTGCCGGAGCCGAAGACCAGCGAGCACCAAGCGCCAATCGTCGTGCCGAAACGCGAGTAGAGACCTCCCACCATGATCGGGCCCGAGGCTCCCAGCCAGAGCGCGCACATCATCGTGGTGAACATGTTGATGAAGTCGAGCTGGGCGAAGAAAAGCGAGACGACGAAGAAGAAGATCGTCACCCCGAGCGTGCAGCCCTTGAGCCACTTCAGGTGCTCGGGGACGGTCATTTCCTTGCGCTTGAGGGGCACGACGATGTCCTGGACGATCGTGCTCGACGCGTTGAAGATCCGGGAATCGTCGGTGGAGATCAGCAGCATGACCATCAGGAGCGTGAAGAGACCCATCAGCAGCGGCGAGAAGAGGCCGCCGAGGAGCGTCGGCATCATCATCTGGTTGTAGAGGGATCGGAACTTCTGGAAGACGAAGTTCGGGTTCTTCGAGCCATTGGCCTTGGGCGCATCGCCGGGCGCCCCATCGACGGCGGGTGCGCCGTTCATTTCGGTGCGAAGCGTCTCGAGGACGGCGTCGAGGTAGGGCGTGTCGGGGTTGTGCTTCTGGGAATACGGCGGGTCGCGGCCGATGACGTGGTCCGCGACGGGGATGGCGGCGACCTTCTCGGCGATCTTGGCGCGGATTTCGGGCTGCGCGACGACCTCGGCGGCGACCTTTTCAGAAAGGCGGACGCGGACGTCGCGAGCCTGGGGGGCGTAGCGGCTGGAGAGCATGTAGGTGATCAGAAAGAGCCCGATCAGCGACATCATCGTGTAGGAAAAGCCGTTGCGCCACGTGCCGAGGATGCCGGCCATCTTCTGCTCGTGGGGATTGCGGGCCGATCCGCTCGTGTCGTTGCCGATCCACGCCGCGCGGTTGAGGATGCCCGAGACGATGCCTGCGAAGATCGCGAACATGTTGAAGTCGCGCAGGTTCTCGATGTCCTTGGGATTCAGAAAACTCTCTCCATCCGCGCGGTCGAGCATGACGGGCGCGACGTCGCCGAACCAGGAGATGTTCGAGAGGACGAAGACAGTGAAGATCACGAAGATCGGGTAGCTCATCATACCCTGAAGGCTGTCCGTGACGAGTAGCGAGATGCGGCCCGCCGGCCAGATGATCGCCGTGGCCATGATCAGCAGCAGCGCGACCATGATGCCGTAGGTGGGCAGGCTCAGGCCGAAGACGGTGAAGCGATGCGGGAGCCCAAGAAAATAGATGAAGAAACGCACGGCCACGGCGGGACCGATCGCGTTGGTGATCATCTCGGCGATCGTGCGGATCGTCGCCGCCACCATGCGGAAGGAGCGGCTGTAGCGCAGCTCGAGAAACTGGCCGATCGAGAGGCAGCGCGTCTGGCGGAACCGGTAGACGCAGTAGCCGCTGAGGGCGAGGAGCACGGCGATGGGCGTGTTGATCGCGCCCCAGAAGTGGTAGGCAATGCCGACCTGGTAGTTCGCCTCGCACGCCGCGACCAGCGTGATGACCGAGAGCCCGGCCGCCATGTCGCCCACCGAGATCACGTAGCGACCCGCCACGCGCCCGCAGGCGAGATAGTCCGCGATGTCCTTCACGTACCGCTTGGAGTAGAACGCAGCGCCCAGCACGCCGACCACCGGGAGGATCACGATCAACCAGCTCAACCACGTCATGGGAGTGTCTTTCTGGGCGGTGATCGCCCGCTGTCCATTTCGGACATGCCGCCTCCCGGCCGCCCGATTTCAAATGGCGCGGTATTGTATTTTCCGGACTTCGGCCTGTCAAGGGGCTTGCACCCCCCACTCGTCTGCCACGCTGGGAGCGGGCGCCCACCCCGTCTGGACGGGGGAGGCCGGTTACTGCGCGCCCCCGAGGGCGGCGGTCTTGTTCGGGCTGGTGCGCCCTTCCAAATCCGGCATGCGACGTTCGAGCGCGGCCAAGGCGATCTCGACGTCTTCGTGGACTTCGTCGGGGGTGAACGCGCCGACCGTCACCATGTCCTGCGGACGGAGGGTCGCGAAATTGAACGTGAGGCCGACGTAGGGCGAGCAGCGGCCAGCCGCCATCGATTTGATGGTCATGACCGGCTTCTTGGCATTCTCGATGACGCGTCGGACGCCTTCGACTTCAATCTGCATGAGGAAACCCATGCAGTTGTAGATCTGAATGTAGGTTTGGACATCGTACTCGTTCCGGTCGGAGTAGATGACCAGCTCGGGCATGTGGGCGGAGAGCCCGGGGATCAACCCTGCTTGGCGGATCATGTCGAGATAGTCCGGGAGACGGCGCATCGTGCCGGTGTTCTTGTTCACGAGCTGCTCGGCGCTAGAATGGTGGACGAGGCAGAACTTGGCGCCCATCTTGGCGGAGCTTTCGATCCGCTTCTTCGCAGAGGCGCGGGCCGCCGCGTTGTCGTCGACGTTGAGGATCGGCGTGTCGATGAGCGTGATGGCCTTGCCGGTCGCCTCCTCGGCCATGCGGATGCCCTTGAGGAGGGGGGTGTCGGGCGCAAAAAGCCCCATGACCGCATCGATGTCGTAATCCAGGTACGCCTCGATGAGGGTCTTTACGGCCTCCGGTGCGGCATACGAGCGCTGAATCATCTTGTCGGCCGAGACCGAGGTATGACTGTATCCGAGCACCCAGTTGCTTCCGATCAGCATGCGGGGCAGGGAAACGCCCTCGACTTCCGTCCTTGGAAATGCTTTCATCGCCGGCTCCTTCTTCCGAGTTCAACTCCTTGTGAATATAACAGACCCGCTTTCGCCGGTCAATCGACAGTCCGGTTCGCGCGAATCGACCCGATTACGGCGTCCATGTACCCGGTCGGTTTCTGGGGTTTCGTGAGTTGGTGCGGATGCGGGCCGTCCTGAATCTGTCGAAGGGCTTGTCTGTCGCGGGTCGGCTTCGCCTCCCCGGTGCGCGCCCATC